>CAZNKU010000005.1:0-49509 GCA_964573775.1 uncultured Clostridiaceae bacterium
TGTTCACGCTGAGCACCTGTTGTAATTTCAACACCTCTCCAGATAAGGTCATAACCCTGCGGAATACCCTTTTCATCACGCATATGGTAGAATGCACGTTTTTCAGCATCATAGTCTGTGATGAACAAAAATTCGTGATTGTATTTTTTCTTAACCCATTCGTAGCTTAATCTTTCAGCTTCTGTTGTAAGGTCACCCTTTTCAGAATCGTCAATTGTGTAGCCAAATTCCTTTTCAAGCTCGTCATACAAGTCTGCAAGCTTGATAATTGGGAACGGAGTTTCGGGAACGATTACTTCAAGACCGAAAAGCTCCTTGATTTCTTCACCGTATGCTTCCTTAACTTCCTTAAGCATATATGTCATAAGTTCTTCTTCCATCTTCATAACATCATAGAAAGAATCAATATATGAAAATTCAAGGTCAAAGCCTGTGAATTCTGTTGTGTGCTTGCTTGTGAATGATTTTTCCGCACGGAATACAGGGCCAACTTCAAAAATTCTTTCAAAGCTACTTGCCATAGCCATCTGCTTGTAGAACTGAGGGCTCTGTGCAAGGTATGCATTGCGGTCAAAATATTTTACTTCAAATACATCGGAACCACTTTCACTTGCTGTGCCGATTAGCTTTGGAGTATGAATTTCAATAAAATTCTTTTCCAAAAGGAATTTACGCATAGCGTTAACCATAACAGTCTGGACCTTGAACATCATCTGATTTTCATCAGTTCTAAGGTCAATCCATCTGTAATCAATTCTCTGGTCAATACTTGAGCGTTCAACTGCCTTTTTCTTTTTAGTTGCAGGAATTTCCTTTCTGTTAATAGGCAAAGCATCTGCAACACTTTCAATAATAACTTCATCGGGAATTACTTCGTAGCCGTGAAGCTTAACATATTCATTTTCAACAGCCTTACCTGTTATTGTAACAACAGAATCGTTTGTAAGCCCTTCTAAGCTTGCAGCAAGTTCTGCATTAGTTTCCTTTTCAACAGTTGCCTGAACTGTGCCTGTAATATCTTTAATAGTCATAAACACAACGTATTTTGTGTCGCGGATACTGTCAACAAAACCCTTAATTGTAACAGTTTGTCCAAGATTTTCTTTCACATCTTTAATGTAAGTGCGTTCCATAATAGCCTCCAATTTATTGTCAAAAATTTATATTTTTAGATTTCAAGTAATTATACCATATTTATTTAAAAAATTCAACAAGAATATTCAAATAAACTTATTGATTTTCCATTGAAACATATGTATAATATAGTTGATTATTTGAGATTTGGAGAAATATATGAAATTTATATTTATTATAAATCCCGTGGCAGGAAAAGGCAAAGGTATAGAAAACTTAAAAAGGGAAATCATCCAAACTGCCGAAAAGCTAAATAAAAAATGCGAAATTTATTTAACAAAGGCTGTAGGCGATGCGGAAATTTTTGTACGCAATCAATGTATGACTATGACGGAACCAACAGCATTCATAGCCTGCGGTGGAGACGGAACATTTAACGAAGTTTTAAACGGCGCATACGGGTTTCCAAATGCAACAGCAGGCTTAATACCAATTGGTACGGGAAACGATTTTTGCAAGAACTTTGAAGGCTGTGATTTTACAGACATTGCAGCACAGTTTATGGGCATACCAACCCATTGTGACATTATACGATACAAAGGGTTTGTAAATGGCAAAACCGTTGAAAAATACTGTGCCAATATGTTTAACATCGGCTTTGACTGTAATGTGGCAGACACTACTTCAACATTAAAAAAATATCCCCTTATCAAAGGCTCTCTTGCTTATTTTCTAAGCATTCTTTTAATGATTATAAAGAAAAAAGGGGCAGATATAAGCATTGAAATAGACGGAGAAAAAATACATAACGGAAAAGTTCTTTTAACAGCCATAGCAAACGGTTGTTTTTGCGGCGGCGGAATAAAAAGCAACCCCTACGCCAAAACAAACGACGGGCTTATGGACATTAACATTATCAAAGATGTACCAAGACGTATGTTTATACCCTGCCTTCCGTTATATATGAAGGGCACACTTTTTGAAACCGAAAAATATGCACACTTTGCATCTACTCTTCAGTGCAAAAATATTGTTATTGCCCCTAACGAAAAAATGCGACTTTGCGTAGACGGTGAAATTTTTGACGCCGAAAAGGTGGAATTCGACATTATTTCCGGGGGAATAAATATATTAAAGCCAATTGAATAAAGAGTGACCTTATAAATATTAAGACCGATTACTTGAGTATACATACAGGTGTAAACGATGTATGGCACAAAATTAGCAGAGAAAAGGGCATGTAGCAAAATGAAAATCATTTTTCTACACGCCCTTTTTAATTGCCTATATATTATACTCCCTTTATCATATCTATTAATATAAGTACCGCATATATAAACGGCTGATGTGCCAGATAAATAACGAGTGAATGTCTTCCTACCCATTCTACGGGTTTTAAAATATGTGGCTTTAAAATTCCAAACGACTTATTCCTTTTGAATATGTCATACAAAAAATAACCGGCAACAAAAATGAAAAACCAGGGTATTACAGGGAAATAGTCTGCCGATGTAAATCCACTTTCGGGAAAACCGAGATAAGCAGTAAAATTATTGGCATACCAACTTTCGGGATACTCTACAAATTTTGTATCTCCAATTCCTATATATCCAAAATCGGACCACTTTGTAACAACAAACAAAGCAACACTTATCACAAATCCTATGTAAGGATTTATAAACTTAAAAATTTTATCAAATAGTATCATAAGTATGCTTGCCGTACCCATAAGACATATTACTCCAAAGAGAATTGTATTTTCAGGCATAAATATAATTGTTACCAAACTTATTATTGCCGAAACAATAAGCATCAAAATTCCTCTTTTAAGATTATTTCTGCTTAATTTCCAACAAAATCCGGCAAGTAGAATAAAAATACATCCGCCATATTTATAAAAAATGTTCTCTATTTTTACATACCATTCTATATTATAGTCAAACTGATGCACCATATTCATAAGAGTGTGCACAATTACCATACCTATAAGAGCAATGCCTCTGATGAAATCCAAAACATTGTATCTTTTTGAAATCTCCATATATTTACCTCATTTGAATATTATCCTGCTAAAAAGAAAAAGTATTTATTGAAATCATACCTTTCCATATTATAATCAACGCTTATCCATGCTGATTCTCCATTTTCCTTTTCAACATATATATTGTTGTTACCATCGTCATATAAAACCTTAAAATATTCTCCTTTATACACTGTAAATCCATTGCTTGTATAATCCACGTGTGCCATTACATAACCGTTTTTCCATTTCTCCGTTTCTTCCTCGGTCATATCAGCAAAGAGAAAAGGGTTTTTCTCCATAAAATCAGGTAAAACCTCATAGTATTCCGGTTTTTTCTCAACAAAATATCCATTATTATTTCTGTAATAGGTTTTATAAACACTCCACATACCTGCACTTGGAGTTTGCTCTTCCATTGTAATTGAATCGTCTTCATTTACATTAAAATAATAGCTTACGGCGTAGCCTATACCCTTTTGCTTATAAGGCTTGCCGTCGTAATCCGACACAAAGTTGTATTGCGGTAACCCTGAATCATATTTCATAATACGCACAACGGGGTCATCGCTCATTTCGTTTGTAATAACAACAAGGTCTCTTACTCCGTCATCCTCATCAATATCACATACATATACCGCTTCAATACATCTGCCGTCTACATCTATGGAAACTTCATAATCACCCACAGATACTTCCATTTCATATACCCATGCATCTTCATTTAATATATCAAAGTCTATTTCTACTTCATCTTTTTTTCCGTCGAAGTCAAAATCTACAGCATATTCAAATTCTTCCCCGTCATTTTCTATACCTGCAGAAATATCCTCTGTCCTTGGATATATATGTGGTTTGGACTCAAGGTTTTTTACATCCTCTCTGCAAGAAGCAATAAAAAAAGTCAAAGTCAATAACATTATAACAAACACTATTTTCTTCATAGTAGCCCTCCTTTTAATTTATAATTACTTTATAAATACATAATAACATATATATTTTCAAAAAACAACTTTTTAAAAAATGAAAGGAGGATGCGAAAATTCACATCCCCTTCATCATTATTCTTCTTCAAATACACTTTTGTCAAGTGAGCATATAGGACATACCCAATCTTCAGGAACATCTTCCCATGCTGTGCCAGGTGCTATACCGTTATCCGGATCACCAATTTCGGGATCATATACATATCCGCAAGGACAAACAAATTTCTTCATTTTAAAACCCTCCATTTTTTATATTTTACTTGTTTATTATAACACCAAAGATGGTGCTGTGTAAATACGTGCCGCAAATTCTGCATCTAAAGAATACAAACCTTTTGAATCATTACCGAAAAGTTCCATTTTCTTTATCATATCATCTGCTGTTTTTTCTTCTTCGCACTGTTCTTTAACAAACCAGTCCAAAAACTGCATTGTTCTGAAATCTTTAACACTGTATGCCGCATCATAAATGTCATTTATTAATGAAGTAACATACATTTCATGTTCATAGCCTGCCTTAAGTGGGTCTATAAGTTCTTTAAACACTTTATCCGGTTTAGCCACAGCTTCAAGTGTAACCTTTTCGCCGTTGTTCTGCAAATACTGAAGCATTAACATAGCGTGGTCCCTTTCCTCCTGTGCCTGTATCATGTACCAGTTTGCAAAACCGTCGAGGCCTTTATCATCATAAAATATTGAAAAATCAAGATATAAGTACGCGGAATACAGTTCCTTATTTATTTGTTCATTAATCAACTTTGCAACTTTTGAATTTAACATATTAAAACCTCCGTATTATATATATTTATGCAGTGCATCCGCAATATTGTTGTAGCTTAGCTGTTTGCAATTACAAACCATATAATTTTCTTTCATAACAATGTCCTCCCTGTATCTGCTATTATCAATAATAATAATTGTTACTAATTTTATTATATCACGTATTTTTACATTGTCAATACTTTTTTATAAATTTTTTTAAACTGAACATTATACCTTGGATTTTTCTGTTTTTAAATTAGAACTATGCACAAACAGGTTATATTTAATAATAATTCACCGGCAGTAATATATGTTCCAAAATTTTACTTTTTTTAAAAAAATCACTTGATATAATATGTAAATTATGCTATACTTTGTATAAAAAGAGAGTTTCTTGTAACAGAAACTTATGAGGAGGAAAATATAAGATGTATATTTGCAAAAATTGTGGTCAGACATATTCTGAACCGGTAAAATTCTGTGGTAAATGTGGCGGAGACTCATTTGATTCTAATGAGTATATGGCCCCCGAATATTCTCCATATAGTAACCCGACACCTGCTTATACCTATGCTTCTTCACCTGCTCCTTCCAGCGGAAGTAAGGCACCTGCCATAGTTGGTATGGCTTGTGGTATTTCAGCCGTTTTCTTTGCTTTTTATATGTTAATAGTATGTGCTTCATTCGCAGACAGCTATTACCGTATTGACGAAGCATTTGCTTCATTTTTTGGTTTTTCATTCTTTGTAATACCATTGGCAATAGTTGGTCTTGTTATGTCCTTTAAAGCCGGAAATGCTTTAAAGGGTATGTCAATTGCAGGTAAAATCACAAGCTTTGTTTCTTTGGGAATTTGGGGACTGACCTTTTTAATCTGCGTTGGTAGTGCGATGTAAACCTATTGTTATACAGGAGAAATTACTATGTATATATGTAATGAATGCGGTCAGGTATATGCCGAACCGGTGTCCGCGTGTGCAATATGCGGATGCAATGTAATAAAACCCAAAGTTGCTGAACCGTCTGTCAGTCCGGTTACAATAACCATAACCGCAGACGAATGCAACACTGCTCCCCGTATTTCAGGCGGTACAAGAGCAAAGGGTATTATAGGTTTTGTTATGGCTGTAGAAGGAATTGCCGGTTCTGCAATCTATGCTCTTTACGCATTGCTTCTTGTTGCCATGACACTGGGATACGGCGACGGGATGTATGAACTTTTCGATCAATATTCCGGTTTTGGCTATACAAGTGGCTTGGAATTTGTGATTTTGGTTTATATCTTCTCGCTTATTGCTCAATTTGTTATCGGATTAGTTGCTGTTTCATTATGTAATTCAGCAGCCGATGCAGGGTATGTTTCAAAAATGACATCAGTGGGAAAACTACTGGGCATTTTAACAGCCGTAATTTCAGCTGTTGCAGTTATCCTGCTTTTTGTGGTATTATTGACACTTTAAAAACATACGGTTCACTTTGGTTAATCCAACGGTGAACCGTTTTTATTTTATTGTAAAATATTGATTTTCCGTAAAAAATATGATATATTTATATAGATTATGTCGATTTAACACACTCGGGGTAAAATGAGGTTGAATATATGAACAAAAAAATTAAAAAAATTATATCAACAAATACTTGTGCTCTTGAAGGCTCTGCAATGGATTTTGAATCACTTTATAAAATCACATTTCAGAATACAGGTATTATGGCTGAGGATAATGACGGCTTTCGCATACACACGTATACTTATGAAGAAATCCTTAGACGTATAGAAGAAATGTCATGTGCACTTTATGAAAAAATCGGAGCTACTCACAGCTACGTTGCTTTGGAAATGGAAAATTCCATTGATTGGATTGTGGCATTCTGGTCTGTATTAAGAAGCGGAAATAAACCATACCTGGTTAATTGCAGACACCCTGAATCATTGGCAAATTCTGCATTGAAAACCTTGAATATAAAATACATACTCGGTATAAAAGAAAGCAGATTGAACGGAGAATTTATTGATATAACAACCTTAAAAACCGATGCACGCTTTGAAGGTGAATTTGAAAATGAAATTGCCCTTTCAACTTCGGCAACATCACTCAGAGAGGTAATTTGTTTTTATACAGGCGATCAGCTATCATCTCAGATTCTTAATGTAAAAACTTTTATACACAAGTATCCCGAAATAGCTAAACAGCATAAAGGGCGTATTAAAATTCTTGCATTTTTACCCTTTTATCATATATTTGGTCTTATAGCTGTATATTTTTGGTTCACATTCTTCGGACAAACCATAGTCTTTATGAAGAACTATTCTTCAGATACAATTTTAAAGACATGCAAAAAACACGAGGTTACCCATGTTTTTGCTGTACCTTTGCTTTGGCATACTATTGAAACTGCCATAATGAAAAAGGTATCACAATCTGGTGATAAAAAGGTGAAAAAATTACATAAAGGCATAAAAATATGTACCTTTATTCAAAATGTTTTTCCACGTACAGGTATGTATATTGCTCAAAAAATTATGAAAGAAGTTACAAATGAGCTTTTTGGTCAGAGTATACGGTTTTGTATCAGTGGCGGCAGTTATATAAGACAGTCCTCCCTAGAACTTATAAACGGCATTGGCTATAACCTGCACAACGGCTACGGTATGAGCGAAATAGGTATAACATCTGTTGACTTACGAATGCGTCCGAAGCACAAAAACCTTAACTCTATAGGAAAACCGTTTTCCTCTGTTGAATATAAAATTAACGAAGACGGCATCCTGTTGGTTAAAGGATCTTCTATCTGCAGTAAACTGTGGATTAACGGTGAAGAACAGCCTATGGATGACTGGTTTGATACCGGTGACAATATGCTTGCGGTTAACGGATATTACTACATAAAAGGCAGAGTTGGTGATATGATTATTGGTGAAAACGGCGAAAATATAAACCCCGATATCATTGAACAAAACTTTAATCTTACGGGAGCAGAAAACTTCAGCGTGCTTGGTCTTGATGTTGACGGCAAAAAAACAGTAGCAATGATTGTGCAACTGAGCAAGTATATGTCCGTTTCAAAAAGAAACGACTTATTAGACAAAATTCACAGTGCAAATGAGGCTTTGCCGATGACATCCAGAGTACAGAAAATTTACTGTACAACAGATGCTATATGCTCTGCAACCGCTGTAAAAGTAAGCAGAAGCTATATTTTAAGAGTACTTAATAACGGTGATATTACACTATCGGATTTCAAAAAAGATGTATCAGTATCTGCTGATGATACCGCATATACTGAGGAAATGCTTAATACCGTAAAAAACATTGTGGCAAAAATCCTTAATATCAATGTTGATGAAATAGATATACACGCACATATTATGCTCGATTTAGGCGCAGACAGTATGCAATATTACTCAATACTTACTGCACTGGCAAATGAATTTTCAATTTCAAATCCTGAAAAAGGTGTTTTGTATTACACCGTCCACGAATTTTGTCAATACATTGAAAGGCATATATAACTATGAGTAAAATGAATCCACTTATCCTTGGCTTTGTTAAACTTACAGGCATAATACCTGCATACATCTTTTTAAAGCCAAAGGTATATAAAGCAAATAAAAATACAAAGCGATTTCTGCCAAAAAATGCAATACTTATGTCTAACCATACATCGCTTATGGACTTTGTACTTTACCTTGTGATATTTTGCTTCAGAAACATACATTTTTTAATGGCAGAGGTACTGTTCAACAAAGGAAAACTGTTTTCATGGTTTTTGTATAAAATAGGAGGTATTTTTGTAGATCGTGATGTATGTAATTTTTCTTTCGTAGATGAAAGTCTTAGTATACTTGACAAAAACCGCGTGCTGGGTGTTTTCCCTCAGGGACGACTTCCCGTAGACGGAAAACCGTTTCCATATAAGCCAGGTATTGTTTTAATTGCACTTAAAACCAATGCTCCAATAATTCCGGTTTACACAGACGGTAATTACGGACTGTTTAAAAGGGCACATGTAATGATAGGTGAAGAAATTCATATAAGCGACTATGTAAGCAGTGTAGATGTATCTGAAGATGACTTAAAACGTCTTGCGAAAATTCTTGAAGAAAAAAACTATGCATTAAAAGATGAATTGAAAAAAAGGATGAACAAAAAACATGAAGGATAAACAGGCAAATAAAATCAAACCCGGACTTTTCAATCTAAAGCTTTTTCCTATGGATATGGCACGTTTTTTTTGCTTTTCAATGCCATGGTTCTTTCGCATAAAAAAAATATATGTTAACGATAAAGCAAAAGAAAAGATAAAATATTCTGCAATTATTTCGGCAAACCATACAAGTTTTAAAGATCCGTTGCTTGTAGGCAGTTGTTTCTGGTACAGACGAATGTTCTTTCTTGCCGCAGAGGTTGTAATGAAGAACAAAATTATATCCACTCTTTTAAAAGGTGTGGGTTGTATAAAAATTGACCGTAACATATGTGATATAGAATCTATACGCAAGGCTGTTTCTGTACTGAAAAAAGGCCATGTACTTTCCTTATTTCCGTCAGGCGGCATAAACCGCGAGGATGATATGTCTGCAATAAAATCGGGTATTATACTTATGGCAATACAGGCGAAAGCTCCTATAATACCGATGTATATCCACAACAAATCCTGCAGAGGTGACCTCAACTGCGTTGTAATAGGCGAACCCATTAATATCTTTGCCACAGGAACTGTCCACGGTTTGACAGATATAAATGACTGTGCAGACATTGTATTTGAAAAAATGCTGGAGTGCAAAAAAATATATGAAAAATATTCGGAGGAAAAATGATGATTACTGTTGAAGAATTAAAAAACATATTCGAAACTGTGTTTGGCAAAGAGATAGATATCTCAAGTCTCAATGAGGAATCTGACCTCAGAAAAGATATTGGCATGAACTCCATATCTCTGCTTTATATGGCAATGGTACTTGAGGAAAAATACTCCATTCAATTCAACAACAATGATTTTGAAAAAATCTTTGTTGTTAAGGATGTTATTGCACTTGTTGAAAGTAAGGTGCAGGCAAAATGAAATGGTCAGACAAAGCTCCCGAATATGGTGATATGATTCGTGTTAAAGTAAGTTTTTTCTATCACTACGGTATTTTTGTTGATGAAAACACAATTGTTCAATTCGGTCTGCGCGATAACAGCAATACACCACCTGACGATATTACCGTTATCACTACGGATATAAACGCATTTTCAAACGGCGACTTTGTCGAAAAAGCCGTGCCCGAACACTATGAAAAAAAGAAACGCCATTCACCTGACAAAACCGTAAAAAAGGCATTGTCCAGAGTTGGCGAACGTGGTTATAACATTTTAAACAACAATTGCGAACATTTTGCAAACGAATGTTACTTTGGTGAAAAGAAATCATTTCTGGATGATGTACGCGAAAAAATAAGACATAAACAAAATTCCAAATAAAAGGTTACAGCAAAATTGCTGTAACCTTTTATTTACTCTATACAACCTGACACATCTTCAAATGTAGAAAATCTGTATCCGTATTTTATTAATCTTTTAATAATATATTCCATTTTGTGAGGATACAAAAAGTTCCCCGCCCTGAGATAATATCTGTCATAAAGCTTTAATTTTTTGAATTTTGGTGTTTTTTCCCTTGAAAACTCAAAGGGATGTGAATAAAAAACATAATTGTTGTTGTTTTTGAAATATCTGTTAAGCATTCTCTGTGCAAAAAACCAGTTTGAAAGCCTGATATATCCACCACCGGAAACAGGGTACTTTTTTCCAAATATCTTTTGAACGGATACTCCAAATTCGAAGAATCTTCCTTTTTTGTATACTCCGCTTCCCACCTTGTCAAATCCAGACATATCCACTTGTTCGGTGTGGCGCGCTGCAGAAAAGTCCATTTTACTCGCATCATATTTAAAGCCCATATTTTCCAAAATATCCAGTTTATCTCTGTCAATACTGAAGCATGGTGCCCTGTACCCCTTTACGGATACATCAAACATGGTTTCCAGTTTTTTTCTTGCAACACTTATCTGTTCTTCAAACTGTTTGTTGGACATAAGCCTCGGCGGAACATGTCTTTTGCCGTGCAAAGCAATTTTATGCCCGTCTTTTATATATTTTTTCAGCTTATCTTTAATTTCATCTGCTATGTCACTTAAAACAAACAATGTTGCTTTTATGTTGTATTTATTCAATATTTCAATATATCTGTCAAGCCCGTCAAGCATTGTTTGCTTTACGGGCTGTTTTGAATTGTACACACATTCCGTATCCACAAGACGCTCTACATCTATGGTAAAGAATGCACATTTATCAGTTGCCTTTTTCATACTCATTTACAAAATCCCTAATCGCATCATCATATTTTTCGGTGTTATTTATTCGAAGATGAGAATGTCCACCCTTATCAAACCACACGAGTTTTTTGTTTTCGGACGCACATACCGCAAAAAGCTTTTTGCTTTTTTCCGGCAAAGAAAACTTGTCCATTTCCCCAAAAAGAAACAGTATGGGCTGTTTGATTTTTTTCACTGCCTTCATAGGAGTTATTGCGTAAACATTAACTTTAGCATAACGCCATATATTAAGCATTACCAAATCAAGCACGGGAAATACAGGTCTGTTAATATCTATCATATGTTGCTTAAATGATTCTCTGAAGTTAACAAAACAACCTTCGAGTACAATTCCATTCACCTTTTCGCAGTCATCAGATGTTACCGCAAAAAGAGCCGCTCCGCTGCCTATGCATATTCCATGTAACCAAAATCCCTTTATGCCGTGTTCTCTTGACATAAAATGCATCCAGACTTTTAAATCCTCTGCTTCAAAAACACCAATAGAGCTGTATTTGCCATCACTTTTTCCATGACATCTTGTATCTATAACCAATACATTCATCCCGGATTCTTGGTATGGCTTTGCAAAATAGTAGGAATACATAAGCGATTCACATCTGCCAGGAAGAATGATTGCACATTTGTCACTTCCAAAATCATAAAATTCTCCATACAAATTAAGTTCACCGTTTTTTACAGCCACATCTTTTTTATATTCCTTGTTTGCCTCTGCCCATTCAACACCCACATTAAACATGGCACGCTGTTCTTCATTATCCGGTGCAGAACATACGCGGCCCCACTTTTCCGGAGAAGTTCTTACAAGCTGTTCCTCATATACTCTTTTTGCAATCGGCACTGTAATACAAAGCATTGCTATTAAGCCCGATACAACTATAAATAATACTGCTATCACTAAAACAGTTAACCAAACAGGCATTTTTTTCACCTCACCAAAACATTTATCAACATTATATCATAAGTATTTGATTAATGCACTACTTTTTTGTCAGTTTTTGTTGAATTTTATCGATTTGTATGATATACTTTAAACATATTTGGGTAAAAAGGAGAATGGGCATTATGAGTAGTTTTGAAATTATCCCTGATTCATCCAGCGATATGACGGTGGATTTGAGAAAAAGGTTTGGAATATCGAACATTATACACGGAGTTGTATATAAGCCTGACGGTACACAAATTCTTGCCGACATCGATTGGGAAACAATGACACCTGAAGAATATTTTAATTCTATGAAGGGAAGGAAAGTGCTTTACAAAACAGCAACCCCTCATATAGGTGAAATTATAGATGTTTTCGAACCGGTTTTGAAATCCGGAAAGGATATTTTGTGCATTTCTCTTTCAACAGGTATTTCCGGCACATATGGTGTTGTAAAAAGCGCCGCAGATGAGCTGTTGCAAAAATACCCCGAACGAAAAATAATTTGCATAGATTCATTGCGTTACGCATCTGCAATAGCTCTTTTGGTATCAAAAGCAGCCGAAAAAAGAGAGTCGGGTGCTACAATTGAAGAAACTGCGGAATATATAAATGAACTAAAACACTCTATTCACCAGATGGGTCCTCTTGACGACCTGTTCTTTTGTGTGAAAACCGGAAGAATTACAAACTTCCAGGCGTTTTTCGGAACGCTTATCGGCGTAAATTCCATGGGTGATTTTGGAAGCAAAGGTATGACTGCCGTTTTAGGTAAGGTTAAAGGTCACCAGGTGGCTTTAAATGCAACTGTACAATACATTTCCGAAACAATCAAAAATCCCGAGGATCAGATTATTTTTATAGCACATTCAAACAGAGAAAAAAGTGCACATATTCTGGCCGAAAAAATTCGCGAAACGCTTAACCCAAAGGATATAATAATTAATTCCATTGGTATGTCCTGCGGTTCATCAATAGGCCCCGGTCTTTGTGCGGCATACTATATCGGTGATCCAATTTCCGACGGTGAAGTGGTTGAACGTGCTTTGTTAGAAAAAATTATTAAAGACACAAACAATAAAAAACGGAGATGAGGAAATGAAAAACTTTGTAATTATCGCGGACTCTACTTCAGACTTGAGTGCAGAACTAAGAGAAAAACTCCAGATTGACTATGTTCGTATGAATTATGTTGTTGACGGTGTGGAATATCCCGCTTCACTGGATTGGGAAAATCACAGTTCTCACGAATTTTACGATTTAATGCGTAACGGTAAGAGAATTACAACAACACAGGTGCCCCGTGAAGAGTATAATATAAAATTTAAAAATTATCTTGAACAGGGACAGGATATACTTTACATATCATGTTCGTCTGCACTTTCCGGTTCTGTTAATCTTGCAGTTGTAATGGCAAAGGAATTTGAAAACGAATATCCGGAAAGAAAAATTATTTGTGTAGATTCACTATGCAGCTCTCTTGGTCAGGGCTATATGCTTATGCGTGCTTCACAGCTTCGTGAAGAAGGCAAAACATTGGAAGAAACTGCAGCCTATATTGAAGAAAACAAGCTTAAGGTTAATCAGTTTGGTACTGTAGAAGACCTTAACTACTTAAAACGTGCTGGCAGAGTAAAAGCTTCAAGTGCGTTTTTCGGAAATATGTTTGGTATAAAGCCTATTATAATTTCCGATAAAAACGGTCAGAATCTTGCTACAGAAAAAGTAAAAGGTGCTGCAAATGCAAAAATCAAAATTGCCGAAAGAATAGCTGAAGTTACTGACGAAAACCACAAAGAATATTTACTTATTTCACATGCCGACTGCCTTGAAGAAGCAGAAAAGCTTCGTGATAAAATATTAGAAATTACCCCTTTTAAAAATGTTATAATGAGTACAATAGGTCCCATTGTAGGCTCTTGCGTAGGTCCCGGTACAATTATAGCGTTCTGCTATGGTAAGGAAGTAACTATCGGAGGAAATGAATAAACAAATGAGAATTATTCAACTTAATGCAAATTCTCTGTACAACATGATAATAAACGGGTACAGAAATTTGAAGCTTATGGAAAATCAGGTTAATGATTTAAATGTCTTTCCGGTTCCCGACGGTGACACCGGAACCAACATGGTCAAAACCCTTGGTGGAGGTATAGCTCCGGATATCGAAAGCTGTGCAGATGTTTCATCAATGATGACAAAATTTTCAAAGGCTGTTTTACTTTCAGCAAGAGGAAATTCGGGCGTTATTTTATCACAGTATATCCGTGGTTGGGCAAATGCTGTACAGGGCAAAAATGAACTTTCAACATCTGATGTATTGGAAATGATGAGGCAGGGTGCACAGTGTGCATACGGTGCCGTTCCAAATCCAGTTGAAGGTACTATGCTTACGGTATTGCGTGAAGCCGTTGAAGCCCACGTTAATCCTGATGATTTTGAAGATTTGAAATTGTTTTTTGAATTTATTATTCAGAGGATGAAAACAAGTGTAAGCAACACACCTGAACTTTTACCTGTATTAAAAGAAGCCGGCGTTGTAGATAGCGGCGGTATGGGTATTTTATACATTATGGAAGGTATGTGGGCTTATTTAAACGGAGAAACAATAGAAGCTGACAGCGACCGCGAAAGCAGTATTAATCTGTCCGTAAGTCACAGCTTTGGTCCGGACAGTGTATTGGAATACGGATACTGTACAGAATTTGTACTTCAGCTTATGAATGCCAAGACAAATATCCCCGCTTTTTCAATTAATAATGTGATTTCATACCTTCAGACTGTTGGTGATTCTATTGTGGCTGTGCAGGATGAAGATATTGTGAAGGTTCATGTTCATACCTTCACACCGGAAAAGGTTCTTGCTTTTGCCAGAAATTATGGGGAATTTATATCCGTAAAAATAGAAAATATGTCTGTTCAGCATAACGAAATCAGTGAAAATAAACCCAAAAGTGCTGAAAAGACAAAATATGCTGTTGTAACGGTTGCAATGGGCGAGGGCATTAAAAACTATTTTGCTGAAATAGGTGCAAACCGTATTATTGACGGCGGTCAGACTCAGAATCCGTCTGCCCGTGATTTTATATATACTTTTGATTCTTTAAATGCAGAACACATCATAGTTTTGCCTAACAACTCCAACATATATGCAACTGCAATGCAGGCGGCAGATATGTATGACGGTTGTAACATACGGGTATTGGAAACAAAATCCATAGCTGAAGGTTATTCTGCTCTTTCTATGATGAACACATGGGCAGAAGACATAGATTCATTTGTGTCAGATATGGAAATGGCTTTAAGCTGTGCAACATCAGGCAGTATAACTAAAGCTGTTCATGATGCAACACTTAACGGTATTGATATTAAAGAGGGCGAATATATGGGAATTGCTGACGGTCAAATCCTTTGTACATCCAATAATAAAAACGATGCCGTTATCAAAATGCTGCACAACCTTTCAAATATTGACGAAAAATCAGTTGTCACCGTTTTTTACGGCGAAAGTGTTGCGGCGGTTGAAGCCGAAAAACTGGTTGAAATGATTAGCGAAGAATTCCCGCTTATTGAATGTGGCATAATTGAAGGAAATCAGACAATATATGATTACCATATGGCAATAGAATAAAAAGGATTTTAGATATGATAAAAATTATAGTTGATACCTTAGGCTCAGACAATGGAAGTACGCCAATTATTAACGGTGCACTCCGTGCTTTGAAAGAAAATAGCAATATTTTTCTGACTTTTATAGGAATTGAATCGGACATTGAAAAGATCATTAAAGAAAACAATGCTGATTCCTCCAGAACAGAAATTATCCACACAGATAAATTTGTGCCGGATTCTGCTTTGCCTACATGTGTTTTCAGAGGCTCGGATGATACATCTATGGTAATGTCATTGGAGCATTTGAAAAATACGGATGATGCGGTAGCTATGATAAGTGCCGGAAATACAGGGGCATTGCTTGTAGGCACTATATGCAGACTTGGACTGGTTGAGGGATTGCTTTCACCTGCTCTTGCAACAGCTATACCCTGCAAAAAAGACAGCCTGGTTTGTCTGGTGGATTGCGGTGCAAACACAGAATGCACACCTCAGGACCTGCAACGCTATGCCGTTATGGGTAATGCCTTTATGCAAAGTCTTTTGAATATTGAAAGTCCTAAAATTGCCTTAATGTCAGTTGGGCATTCCCCACACAAGGGCAATACCTTGGTGAAGGAGGCTTATCCGTTAATTGAAAGCCTTAACCTGAACTTTATGGGAAACATAGAAGGGTGCAATTTGGTCAACTCCGAGGCCGATGTTATAGTAACAGACGGCTTTACCGGAAACATTCTTCTCAAAAGTACTGAGGCAGCAGGTATGGCGGCTATTTCCATATTGGATTCTATGGCAGCTGACCTACCACAATACAGCAATATAAGACACACCCTGCATCAGATGTTTGCATTTAATGACCGAGGCGGTGCAACATTCCTCGGCACTAAGAAAACTGTTGTAAAAATGCACGGTTGTGCTAACGAAGAAACTGCATATGCTTGTATTAACCAAATTATCAATCTTGAAAGCAGGAACTTTTCCAAGAAAGTTTCCGAAGCACTAAAAACATTACAGCGGTTATAACTTGTTAAAAAATCCGGCGCAGTTAAACTGCACCGGATTTTAACGGTCTTTAATAATATCGTTATATTTAGATAAATAAAGGAATTTATGCATCAAAAATTCTGCGGGAATTAATAAAATAACAATAAAGTTGAATGAAAAGAATAACGGTATGTACGGCATTGCATATTTAAACATAAAAATCCATAAACTGTACACGGTATACCTAAGCAAGGTGTATATAATTGTCCTCATAAAATCCCTGTATCTGAATCCGCGGAATACAACAAACTTATTCAGAAGGATATTGAATGCCGCCGCCGTTGCGGCAATACTAGGAATTGTAATATGCAAATACTTGTAACCCAGAAAAATTGTTGTAAGCAATATAAGCTGTTCAACCAAAAACCACGAAGCAAATGTAATACGGGCACTGAAAAACAGTCTTGCATATATCCTTAACGTATCCTTAACGGGATTAAAATGTGATGATGAATTGTTGTCTATGTATATGGCCTCTATGGGAATTGTAGTAATCTGAACACCCTGCTTGTCTGCATAGTAAAGCATGTTCATTTCGTAATCATATTTATTTCCGCTAACCCGTACAAGCCATTCGCAATTATTGGCAGAAAACCCACGAAGTCCGGATTGATTGTCCAAAAAATAATGTCCGTTTAAAATAGTATAAATATATCTTGAAAGATTGTTCCCCAGCTTAGACCTGAAAGGCATATTTTTACGGAATTTTCTTACGGTCAGAACAAATTCTGCACCAAAGTCAAGCTCATTGAAAACGCGTATAATATCCTCGCATTTGTGTTGTCCGTCTGCATCTGCAGTAACAAAGGCTTCACAATTGGGATATTTGTCTATAATTGTTTGAATTCCTGTTTTAAGAGCACTTCCTTTACCTGAATTACAAACAATTGTTACAACATCTGCCTTTTCGGAAACGGCATTAAAAATATCATCGTAATCGGTACCACTACCGTCATTTACTACTATAATACCTAACTTATTTGAATGCAACTCATCAACAAGCTTTATAAGCTCTTGATTAGGTTTATATGCAGGAATTACAACAATTTTTTTCATATCATCATCCTTTATATCTGGATTTTTCTTTATAATAAGCTGATATTTTTTTAATAATATCATAATTAGGACACCTGTTTTCATCATATAAGATTGATATATGTCCGTTGCTTCCGTCTTTGGTATACAATAAATATTCAATATTTTCAGAAGTGATTTCTTTGCGGTGTGAATATATCGAATACTTGTATGCAGGTATCTGATCGTCAGCCGATGACTGAATTACTAAAACAGGTATATTGGATTTATTAATTTCTTCAACTGCCGAGCATCCCGATAAATCGGAACCAAAAACCATATTTTCGTACATGCTCAAAAACGGATAATTGCTGTAGGCAATACCGCCTACAAGGCTTGTAGAATATGCCATAATTGCATCCATTGATGTATCCATTCCGTTTACGGCCGCAATTGCTGATATGTTGCTGTAATTATTGGCTACGCAACACACCCCGTATGCACCTCGGCTGTGACCAAACAAGAAAATATCCTTATAATCAAAATTTTTATCGGCAGAAATAAAATCCATTGTGGTTTCAAGGTCTTTGATAATTTGTGGAAACCCGACTGAACTGTCACCTTCACTGTTACCATGACCGGTAGAGTTAAAGGAAAATACATCAAAGCCTTCCTGCAAAAAGGCATATATTACGCCTTCATATTCTATACTCTCTGCCTTAAAACCGGGAGCAAGAACAACAAGACCGTTTTCACAAATTCCGTCCGAATACAAATAACCCGTAAGTTTGTTTTCTCCGCATTTGTAGGAAAAACTTTTGCGGCAGCTGACCATTTCGGTGGTTTCATCAAGCATATTCTGGGAATATTCGGCATTATACCGCTGGAATACTGAATCATATATTATTTTTGTGGCTACAATAGAAAAAGTAAGATAGACGATAATAGCTATGGCAATACCCTTTAAAACCTTTTTCATGAATTTCTTCTTGGAAGATATCACTATTATCACCTCAATTACTTGAATTTATACTTACAAAAGACAACCTACAAGGAGTGATTATCACAATGTTATTTGACCCAACATATGAATATGATATTATCAAAGATGATGAATATTGCACAAGAATGAAGGAAATTGACGGTGTTCTCGGGACCTATGTTCACCGCGGATATTTCACATCGTTTGATAATACCGAAATGTTCTATGAATTTTTCAAGGTTTCAAAGCCAGTCGCAAACATTGTTGTTGTACACGGATACACTGAATTTACAAAAAAATATTACGAGTTAACCTGGTATTTTATGAAAATGGGTTACAATGTATTTTTGTATGATATCCGATGTCACGGATATTCATACCGTTACAGCGACAACACCGAAATGACCCATGTGAATAAATTTGAGGATTATGTTTACGACCTTGAGTGCTTTATGAACAATATTGTAACTCCCAACAGTGACAGTTCCCCTATATATATATACTCTCATTCAATGGGAGGAACTATAGTACAGATGTATCTGTCCAGCTGTAAAAATCAGGTGCAAAAAGCCATACTTTCTGCTCCGTTAATTTATCCCTTTACCCCTCCGTTGCCACGCTTTATATTAAAAAAACTGCTTGAAGGCGAAGCAAAAAAATTCGGTTGGGATGCAAGATTTAAATTTTCATCGGATTTTAATCCGGATGCAAAAATAGAAAAAAGCAATGACCTAAGCTACAGTCGTTTTAAATATAATCTGGATATGCGCATAAACGATACAAAATACCGTAATTCCTACGCTTCAAACAGTTGGAATTACGAGGCAGTAAGCGTTATTGAAAGAATACTCAACAAAAAAGCCACTAAAAATGTGACGGCAAAAATGTTGATTATAAGTGCAGGAAAGGATACTGCAGTAAAATTAAAACCGCAGAAAAAGCTTTCAAAACTCTTAAAATGCGAACTTAAAATATTTGAGAATGCAAGACATTCTCTTTACACAATGTCCGACGATGCACTTAAAGAATATGTGGATACGTTGCTGAATTTTTTTGCCGTATAATTGACAATTCATATGTTATATATTACCATATATGAACAGTAATTGCAACAGCAATATACCATTATTTCCCTGAAAAAGGTGTTGAGATATGCTTAAATATGTAATAAAAAAAATATCTGAAATAAAGGACGAAACATTAAAAAGAAGTTTTTTTTGTATGAACAAAGAACGCCGTGCAAAAGTCAAACGTTACAAAAATGTTCTGCAAAAAAAATGCACCCTTGCAGGTGAATGGATTGTTCGTGAAATGTTGTCCGAAATTACAGAAAAAGAACCCGAATTTTTCATTATTTCGGCAGATGAAAAGGGTAAGCTACATTCTGAAAACACTCCTTGGCTTCACTTTAACATAAGCCATAGTGATGACTTTGTTGCCGTAGCAGTGTGCGATAAACCCGTAGGCATAGATATTGAAGCCATGCGAAAGGTTTCTCTTAATCTCGCAAAACGAGTATGTAATGAAGATGAGCTTGTTTATGTTTTCGGAAAATTACCGTCAGAAGACGATTTTAAAAGCGATGATGAAGATTTTATTAAGCGTTTTCTGGAAATATGGACTATAAAGGAAGCATATTTCAAGTGTATTGGTACGGGAATAACAGACCTTAAAGCGGTAAATGCACTGTCGGAATATTTTGAAAAAACAAAAATAACAGCAGATAATTATATTATGCATATAGTTATGCAATCAAAACCACCGGTTGAACCAAGTATTTATTTTCACGCCTAAAGTCGCCAATAAATCAAGCAGTTTACAAAAATGTAAACTGCTTGCACTAAAAGTATCTTATTTAAAATATCTCTTTAAAAGTCCTTCAAGACCTCTACCGTGCCGAGCCTCGTCACGAGCCATTTCGTGAACGGTATCATGAATAGCATCAAGACCATTTTTCTTTGCACATGCAGCAAGGTCAAATTTACCCTGAGTTGCACCGTATTCGCAATCTACTCTCCATGCAAGGTTATCTTTTGTTGTAGCCTTCATGTTAGGTTCTAAATCTTCACCCAAAAGTTCAGCAAATTTTGCAGCGTGTTCCGCTTCTTCATAAGCAGCCTTTTCCCAATAAAGACCTACTTCAGGATACCCTTCTCTATGAGCAATACGAGCCATGCACAAGTACATACCAACTTCTGCACATTCACCGTTGAAGTTAGCCATTAACTGTTCAAATATATACTTCTTATCTTCTTCGCTTATATCAGGGTTGTTTTTAACAGTCTTTGCATAAACACCATATTCGTGTTCGGCAGCCAAAGCCGCACCTTCTACCATTTCTTTAAACTTTTCAGCAGGCACCTTGCACACGGGGCACTTTTCAGGCGCTGAATCTCCTTCATGAACATAACCACAAACTGAACATACAAACTTTTTCATATTTATTTCCTCCATTTATTTAAATTTATTTTAATAATAGTAATTATTACTAATTTTATTATAACATAATAAATTCATTTGTCAAGCTTTTTTCTTACATTTTTCGCAAGTTCCGTAAAAAATAAGTGAATGTGTTTTTACATCAGCTTTTGTAAGCTCTTCCACCTTCGATTCTAAAGTGTCATTAACCGGCATATCCACATCACTTACAGCCCCACATCCTATACAAGCAAAGTGATAATGGTTGTTTACGTTGCCGTCGAAACGGTCACTTTCCGCATTAGTTGAAATTTTAACCACATCACCCATACTTTCCAATAAAGAAAGATTTCTGTATACTGTGCCCAAGCTTAGTTTTGGGTATTTCGCCTTTAAGTCCACATATAGCTGTTCTGCAGTAGGGTGGTCATATCTACTACGCAGGTTTTCAATTATTGCCTCTCTTTGACGGCTATATTTAATATTTCTTTCCATTAAATCACTTCCTTTCAAAACGATAATAATTATTGTTATTTATATTATATCATCATTATTTTAAAAAATCAATAGCTTTTTCAGATTTTATTATTTTTTAACTAATTTCTTTATAAACTATTATGTAAACTGCATCGCTACAAAAAATCTCTTTTGTAATTTTTCATATAAAAAAGCCTGTCTGAAAAGACAGGCTTTTTATATAATTCAGAATGATTGTTATTGTATTAACCCTTAACTGAACCGATCATAACACCCTTAACAAAGTGCTTCTGAACGAAAGGATAGATGATAAGTACCGGAATAACAGATACAACAATTGTTGAATACTTAAGCAACTGCTTAACACGTTCTGCTTTATCCGAATGTTCATCCATAGCTTGAGCAGATGCTTCGTTATTAATAATGATAGCACGAAGTACAATCTGCAATGGCTGTAATGCATCTGTTTGAATGTAAAGCAAAGCACTCATAAAGCTGTTCCACTGTGCAATTGCATAATACAATGTCAAAACCGCAATACTTGCCTTTGATAACGGAACAACAATTTTGATAAAGAAACCAAAGTCGTCACAACCGTCAATCTGTGAAGCTTCAAGCAATTCACCCGGGATACTGTTGCTCATAAATGTTCTTGCAATAATCATATTCTGTACATTTACACCAATAAGAATCAATGGCCATATTGTATTATTCATATGAAGAGTATCAGTAATAAGCATATAACTCGGAATCATACCGCCATGTATAAACATAGTGATTGTATATAGCATCATAAATTTTGAGCCACCGGGCAGATTCTTTCTTGCCAAAGGATATGCTGCCATGTATGTAAAGAACAGCGCACATATAGTACCAACTACTGTGTAGAATAAAGAGTTTCTGAAAGCTGTTACGACATTATAAGTACCATTGTTGAAAATAGCTTCATAACCTTCCATTGTAAAGTCAACCGGCCAAGCAACTACATTACCTGCAATAACTCTATCTGCATCAGAGAAAGAACATGCAAGAATGTATAAAATCGGAACTGCAATAATTAACAACAAAATTGTCAAAATTACGTTGATGACTGTGTAGAATATCTTATCCTCAACAGTGTCATTAATCTTACGGGAAGCTTTCATCTTCTTTTTGATAAGACGGTCTTCCTCTTTGCGTTTAGCACGCAACTCTCTCATTTCCGCTTCGGATTTTGCAATTGTTTTTACCATAAGCTACTTTCACCAACTTTCTTTGAGAACTGATTTACACTCCAAATACAAACGAAGTTAATAATTGAGTTAAACAAGTTTATTGCTGTAGCACTTGAATATTGCTTAAAGCCTTTCATCAAACCTTCATTGTATACATATGTAGAAATCAACTGACTGTATTTGATGTTAGCAGCATTCTGCATAAGTAATGCCTTTTCGTAACCAACACTCAAAATGTGACCTGAACGCAAGATAAGCATAATTACGATTGTAGGCAAAATTGTTGGAATATCAATGTGCAACATAATTTTGAATCTTGACGCACCATCAATCTGCGCTGATTCATAAAGTTCAGTATCAACTGAAGACAAAGCAGCAATATAAATGATTGAGTTAAAACCAAGATTCTGCCATATTGCAGACCACACATATGTGTGATAGAATGCTTCACCCTTACCCATAAGGTCAGGAACTGCAGCACCTTCACCAGCAAAGAATTCCACAATGTGTTTAAATATACCCATATGCGGGTTGAATATCTGGAACATCATACCTACTATAATAACGATTGAGAAGAAATGAGGTATATATGTAACTGTCTGAACTACTTTTTTGAATTTTTCCACACGAACAACATTCAAGCAAAGAGCAAGAATAACTGAAAGCGGGAAACTACAAATCAATGAGTACAAAGAAATTGTTATTGTGTTTTTAAACAAATCCCAGAATACCTGGCTGTTTATAAAGTTAACAAAATGTTTGATACCTACCCATTCACTGCCCAGCATACCCAAATTTGGTGTATAATCTTTAAATGCAATCTGCAGACCATACATTGGATAATATGAGAACAAAAGCAAATGTGCAATCGGCAAAATTAACATAAGATAAAGCTGCCAGGATTTGAAGATTTGCTTTCTCAAGCTTGTGCGTCTTTTAGAACGCATTTCTTTAGTTTCTACGAACGTATTAGCCGTAGCAACTGAATTATTTACCATACTGTTCACCAACTATATCGGATTTTTCTAAAGAAACCGATTTTAGCCTTTCCATGAGATTAAATTTTTAAAAATAAAAAAGTAATAATTTTTAAACTGTTTTTGCCTTAAACAACCATCCTTTCTAAATTTTAAAACCATTCCTGATACTTTTCAGTTTACGTCATAGAATGATTATACCAAACTATTAATAAATTGTAAAGTGAAAATTCCGAATTCTCAGTGAATTTTTGTATTTTTCACTAATTGGTCGAATTATGTCCCCTATGTAATATTCCGATGCAAGGTGAAAAAACCGAACTTATACATCTAATCAACTTATTGTTCGTCTTTTCTGTTTCCTCTATACATAGATGGGGAAACACCGTAAACCTTTTTAAATGCCTTATAGAGTGAGTTTGACGAATCAAAGCCGGATGCCGTAGCAACAGCTGAAATCGGCGTGTTTGTGGTTTCTAAAATTTCTTTTGCTTTGGCAATACGAAGTTTTCCAAGATAGTTGGAGAAGTTGTCGCCCGTAGCCTTTTTTAACATCTGAACAATGGCACGGTCAGAAAGTTCAAATTTCCCTACCAATTCCGGCATATAAAATGATGAATCGCAGTATCTTTGGTTGATGTAGTCGATTATCTGGCTTATTCTGACATCCTCTTTTTTTCCTGAACTCTTCATACTTTCGCATATTTGTTCAATACATTCCGTAATTTCAAAAGCTATTGAAACTACATCCTTGTCCGAATTAAATTTGGGCACCGATATTTTTAAGTTATTTTCTGCAATAATCTGCAACAGAATTGATGTCTGAGAAAAATATAACGTTCCTATGTTTTCGGTATCAAATTCCTCCTGAGTAACTTTGTACCAAAGCTCATATACCATACGCTTAGCTTCAAATTCGTTACCGCTTTTTATAATTTCATAAAGCTGTCGGCTTTTGGAAATTATATTTTTATATTCATTGGACGGTGTATTATCCTCAAAGTTTTTTATAAATTTTAAAGTGCCATATTCCAGAAAATTAATATCTCTTCTGATTTTTTCATAAATTGCCGGTATACTTTTTACACCATCACATACAGCGCATATCCCACGGATATCGGTATGCTTTTCTTTGTTTACAAATACAATCATATCATCAAGAATATCTTTTATAACTGCAGACATTCTTATAAAGAAAACACTTTCCAAGTTGTTGATGCTGACTGTATGTAAAGGTTCAGAGTTGTTGGACTTTAAATATGCGCATACATCGCTGTTCATTGTATTGTATTTTACATCAGATTTTTTCAGTATAAGAATACACACCATTGATGAAAAGTATTTTCCCACCTTTTCCAGCTCCTCGCCCGTAAGCTTAAACCCGAGCATTTTGGTGAAAATCATTTCTCGCTTTACTTCCTGAGCATTTGCATTGTTTTCGTCTGCTTTTTCAATAATTTTCTCAAGATATTTGTTATAATCATCATTTTCCGAAACACCTATGTCTCCAAGACCTTCAGATGATTTCATAAGGTTATCTATATTTTTTCTTTCAATAAAAGCCGCACCGACAGTAATTATTATTCCAAAAACCACGAACAAGATAAATGCCATTACAAAAAATGTATTTACAGGTTCCATCTGTTTATTCATACAAGAGTCAGAAATGATATAATAAACTTTTATATTAAGTTTTTCACTTTTATAACAGGAATCATACTTTGAAACCTCATACTCTCTGCCTTGTGAATACAATTTTTCTTCATCGGCATCAACTATCAGAACGGATGATATATCATCATTAAATCCTAACCTTTCGATGATTTTTTCCGCATCGTAGCACGCAACAAAAACACTGTCATTTCCCATTTCTTCATCTGCAGATGATAAGGTCAGAAGATATACCAATTCGTAATTCTTGCCGCTTGTCATATCATTATAACCTATACTGCCGTTAAAATGACCGCTGTGTTTTTTAAACAGTTGCAAGGACGCCGCATCAGGTGAGCAGTTTTCCGCCTCTACGGTTAACCTCCACAAAGTATCGTAGCTGCTTTTGAAATCATCTATTGAACCGTTTGTATCAATTTGTGTATCGCTGTTTCTAAACAACAAGAAGGATTTGTCCTGAAGAGATACTATTGATTTTAGGTATGAAAATGACTTTCTCACACTTTCTCTGCTTTCAAACCAGGCTGTGTCAGATACACTGTAGCCATAAGCCGGTGGGTTTGAAAGTATTTTGAAATCTTTTCCTGATGTAATGTTCTTTACTACATTAATCTGCAAGTTAATTTCATTTTCCATCTTACTGATTTCTTGTTGTATTATGCTGTTATTCTTTTCTATGGTATTTTGCCTTAAAGATGCATAAATAGATGAATAAGTCGGCATAAAAAATATGCCAATCACTACTAAAACAACCAAAAAAACAGTGAAATTCTGAACTGTCTTTTTATAATAACTTATTTTTTTCAACAAAAACTCCCTTTCTGCATCATTTTATAATATAATCCTTACCGATATATAAGTCTTCTGCTTTCAGTGTTCCGTCCGATTGAATAGAAAGCTTGTACCCACCTTTTTTATCGCCGGGTTCCATATAATATGTATTTATTCCAACATCAGGCGTATGCCAATGATTGATATCATTTGCTGCGTCAAATACAATTGCATAAACTGCAACATATTCTGTTGTAAATTCAGTAGGCTTGTAGTTGTAAATCAACGCACTGCCTTCCTTGCCCTGACCAAGTCTGTTTGGTTCGGGATGATAACAATCGTGCATAAATCCCCAATCCATGCTCATTTCGTTTTCATAACCTTCAACATCCATAGGCAGAAATTTTACACCTATGCCGTTTCTTCTGAACACAACACGCTTCCCATAGAAAACTCTGTCATCTGTTAAACCCTTTTCTCCTCTGTTATTAAATACGAAATGGGTAATAGGCTTAACCGGAGCATTAGACTTAATTCTATCCACAACGAACACGGTGTTTTCACCAAATGCAAGCCATGTTCTCTGTGCCTTTTCAATATCGTCACCATATGCTTTGGCACAATCGCTCTGACAAACGAAAAGATTATCAATTTTTTCACATCTTTCAAGCTTGTTCATTGACGGCATAGGTCCTTCTTCATTTATAAAGCCTCTTGAAACAATCGTCTGGTGCAAAATTTCACCATTTTCTTTTTCAAAAGTCCAGGTATTGTGAGAATCATCGGTCTTCGAAAACTTCCAGCTGTAAAGTCTGTAACAGCAATGACCGGGATCTGCCAATATTCTTTCATTATCGTAGGCAAGAATAAAGCTGTTCTGGTCCTGATGTCTGTGACCTGTTGCCTGATTTGGCACATAACCGCCCTGAATACCCAAAATAAGCTTTGGATTATCCCAGCTGTTGCGGTATGTAATTGTACCTGTTTCAAATGCATTTACCAAAGGCATCCCTGCTTCCTTAGGTGAAAGCGGCTTAACCTCGTCAGTTGAAACATAGTTAATAAATGTGTGATAGTGGTACTGATTGAAAAATCCGAATGTGGAAATATCATAAGGTGTCAAATCTTCCTTATATGTGGTTTCAAAAAGCCACATTGCAAGACCTGCTTCAACCTTACGGGTATCTGCAAATCTCTTTGCCACATGCATAAGCACATCACCTGTTGGACGGAATATAGCCGCACTATCACCAAAATTCAATGTTCTCGGATATTCCTTGTCACCCCAGTCAGGATCGTTCATAGGCTTCATATACATAAAGCTTGCGGCATACCATTTAATCATATTTGCTTCAAATGAAGTATCAAGCTTTTCGGCAAGCTCAGGGTTGTATGCAACCATCATTTCATAAGCGTGAATAAGATTTAAGCCCGCATAATTGGCATACTGTACAGATTCGCCATAGGAATCCTTATTAAATGCATTAAGCGCAAGATTGAAATAGTAAACTGAATATTCAAGAGCCTCTTCATCCCCAAGAATACAAGCTGCAGTTGTGTAGCCGTTAAACAAAACCATTTTCCAGTTTGCGAAACGAGCAAGATTATCTGTAAATCTTTTACACCAAGGCAAAATTCTTTCTCTCAAAGAATTTAATATAGTTTCTTTTTCCTCATCACTGAACAAATCCGGGCACATATCGTATGCGGAACATATAGCACAGGAAATGTGCGTTGTTTCAAGCGCCCCAACAGGCGGGTCCTGAACCTTTCTGAACCAAGGTCCAATCCATTCGGCAAACCTCTTTTCAGAATACATCTCCATTGTAACGTCGTGAACATAACCGCCGATTTTTTCGTCTCCGGTCATGGCATATACAAATGCTGCATCGCCAACACGTTCCCATATGTAATGCCACCACTTGGTACGGTCGTACATGGGGGCAATTTCGTTCTTTTCATTACTTGTGTATGTCTTTACTCTTGCAACATAGTCATTCCAAAGTTGTGCAAAACGTTTATCCGTTTTGATTTGTTCAAGCATTTCTGCCTTTCTTTTGTTCGTTAAAATAATGCCCATTTCAAACACCTCTACATTGAATTTTCGGAATTTTCATTATTTGTGTTCATTATAGCACAGTGATTTTTAAATTGCAATATAAAAAGGAGAGGTCGCAAAATGAAACCCTTTTTACGACTGCCCCCTTTATTTTATATCCAATATTCTTTTTTATATAAAAGAAGGGAAATATCTATTAACAGATATTTCCCTTCCTTTAACAATTACACTCTTTTTCAAGCAGAATTTTAAGTCGATATATAATTTCTGCTTTTTACGTTATGGGCCATTTTCACAGCCCATTCTACTTATTCTAAAATATATACTTTTGCTTTTCTACGACCGAAGCTTATTGCTTCGTTGTAGGTTTCGACATACAAATCTATAATATTACCCTTTATTGCCCCACCTGTGTCGGCGGCAACAGCGGTACCGTATATCCAGCTACCGTCAGCAGCCTCGATATAAAGTCTTGTTCCAAGCGGTATAACTCTTGGATCAACAGCTACAACGCCATATCTTGTTTTAATACCACTTGCAGTAGTACCCTTTAAACAATATGCAGTTGCAGTAACCTCAATACAGTCTGTGTACCTGTATTCAGCGCCACGTGATACATTAACGCGGCTGTAGGAAATAGTCTGTCTTGGTTTGGTACCGTATTCTACTACTGCATCAACAGCAGCAACCTTGACAGTTTCCTTAACAACATCACGGCTAACAAGCTCGCCGTTTTCGTAGTATTCGCGATAAACGCGGTCTACAAGGCCGTCAGTGCCTTCCTTGATTACATTAGTTGTGCCCGACAGCATAGAGCCATTGGCAATTCTTTGAGTATCATATTCCAAAGCCTCTTCGATATCAACTAACTTTTCATCGATGTAAGTAACGCATATCTTCATACCGTCTGTTACTTTTTCCTTCAGAGCAACATTGGTTTTAATAGAGCCTTCAGGGTCAATTCCCACACTTTCAAGGAAATCGGCAACCGTAGGCTTAGCGGTAATTTTTACTGAGTAATCCTTACCGTTTTCAAATCTGACGGTTTTAGAACGGTATACATAAATTGTATCGCCATCCCTAACTTTACCGTCAAGAGGGATAGATGTTTCATCCCAAAGTCCCAACGTCACATTCTTTTCAGCCAAAACTTCAGCAGTGTTTCTTGCGTACGTAATAAATCTTATTTCTTCTCCCTTGTCGTCCACAATGCTAACCTGTTTTGACATTGCGTAAAATGCACCCCATACAAACTGAACCAACATAAAAATCAAAAATACTGCCAAAACAGTTTTTCTGATAAACGGGGAGTATTCTACGACTTTGTCTCTCAGTCGCATATTTACCTCCTTATTGTTCGGAACATATAAGTATTTGCGTTGACATGTTCCTTTTCTGAGACTGTTTAAAAAATTATAGTCTCATTGACATTATATACAATTTGAGGAATTTTATACCTCACACATAATGCCTTTGTGTAACTTTTTGTGTAACTTAGTATGTCGTTAAAATAAGCCTTGGGTATTATAGCATAATGGAAATTTTTTGTCAACCCTTAAAATTTATGCAGAATTTTATGGAAAAAACCAAAAAAATGGGTATTCGGTATATATAGTGGTTTACATAACCGAACGCCCACAAGGTATTCTGTTGGTAAAAATAAAATTTTTTAAATTTTCTGATTATTTATAAGGATATTTATATGTCAAGTTTATAAAATTCCTCCCTTGTATACAGATTGTTCAACACAGAAATAAGCTGATTTGAAGAAATTTTAACGGGTAAGCCAAGTTTTTTGCAAAGCTCTGCACGTTTTTCGGCACTGTCTGCACCGCCCGTAAGTCCAAGGGCATAAAAATCAGCTTTTGTTATTTTATCTGCCGATTTTTCAACCTGTTGTGTCTGTGACATTATTGCTTTTATAATTATGTCATCATTAATTCCCTCCACGCCTAAAAAACCTTCCTTTGAAGGTGCTTCCTTTCGTTTTTCCTTACCCTTAATTTCGGGAATATAGACATTTTTAACAGGAATGTCACCAAGACAATTGCGTATATGATTACGTATACGAAAACCTGCGCTGTCACTGTCCGTAAGTATTATAATACCATTTTTTTTCGCAACTTGTTTAAGCATATTAAGTTTATTTTTGTTTTTGTAAATATCAAAGCCGTTTGTAGGAATTATAAGCGTGTCAAAAAGACGCGAAAGCTTTATCTGGTCGTACTTGCCTTCTACGATTATAGCTTCCGAAATTTTTATCTTATTCATAATGTAAATCCTTTTAATGCAGAATTAAGAATGCAGAGCGCAGAATTTTGGTTGAATTGCTCTGCATTTCTATTAATTTGATTTTGATGTGTTGCATATTGCCACTAAAATACTTATTATTTCGTCCAAATCATTATCCATACTTTCAAATTGCTTTATATCTATATAAGTAGTTCTGTAAAGCAATTTTAACCAATATGCCGTTTCATTAGCCTCTTTTAAGGCTATGCTTATTTTAGAAATAAAATCCACCTTGCTTTGTGCCCGTTCAGCTTCAGCCACATTTGCACCGATACTCGTTCCTGAACGCATTAATTGTTTTGCCAATATGAATTCCTTTTTATCGTTAGTAAGATATTTATAAAGATTTACTATTCTTACTGCAAATTCAAAACTTTTTTCTTCAATTATATTATTCATTTCAATATCCTCTAAAAATGAAATGCAGAGCATTTCTACATTAATTCTGCATTCTTCACTCTGCATTCTAAATTAATTTCACTGTCCGATTATAAATCGAACAGTGAAATCTGACTGCTTTCGGGGAGTCCTTCAAGGATGCCCATATCCTTCATTTTATCTATAATAGTTTTGGACACTTTACCTCTTGCACGGAGGTCGTCAATTGAACAGAAGGCTTCTTCATTTCTTGCGTTTACAAGAGCTTTTGCCGCATTTTCACCAAGCCCTGGTATGGAGTTAAGCGGCGGCAACAAGTTATCACCTATAACACGGAATTTTGTTGCATCAGATTCATACAAATCTATTGGCAGGAATTTAATTCCCCTTGCAAACATTTCGCACACCAACTCAAGAATGGTAAGTACGCCCTTTTGTTTCACATTTGCGTCGTTGCCCATATCCTCAATCATTTTACGGTTTTGCTTTGCAATGCCTTCCGTTGCCATAATTTCAATATCAAAATCATCAGCACGTACGCTGAAAAATGTTGCATAATATTCCTTTGGTTTATTTACTTTAAACCATGCAATGCGAAATGCCATAGTTACGTATGCAACGGCATGAGCTTTAGGGAACATATACTTAATCTTTTTGCAGGAATCTATATACCATTCGGGCACATTCTGTTCACGCATTGCGGCTTCAAAATCAGGTGTAAGGCCTTTACCCTTACGCACACTTTCCATTATTTTAAAGGAAAGTGATTTTTCAACACCGCAATAAATGAGGTAAACCATAATATCGTCACGGGTACAAATAGCCTGAGAAAGTGTGGTTGTACCCTCCTGAATAAGTGTCTGCGCATTGTTAAGCCATACGTCTGTACCGTGAGAGAGTCCTGAAATACGTACCAATTCCGTAAATGTTGTAGGCTTTGTGTCCACAAGCATCTGACGTACAAACTTTGTACCAAATTCGGGCACACCGAAGGTACCCACTGTAGAGCCGATGTCGTCAGGTGTTACGCCTAGTGCATCTGTACCTGTGAAAAGGCTCATTGTAGCCTTGTCGTCAAGAGGAATTTTCTTCGCATCTATCCCCGTTAAATCCTCAAGCATTCTTATAGCCGTCGGATCATCGTGGCCCAGAATATCAAGCTTTAACAGATTCTGGTCTATTGAATGATAATCAAAATGCAATGTTACAATATCAGTAGTCATATCATCTGCAGGATGCTGAATAGGTGAAAATTCGTGAACATCATTTTTCTTAGGTACAACTATGATACCGCCGGGATGCTGACCTGTTGTACGCTTTACGCCCGTACAGCCTGCAACAAGGCGGTCTATCTGTGCATTTGTGGGTGTTTTGCCTTTTTCGTCGTAATATTTTTTTACAAAGCCATATGCTGTCTTTTCTGCAACTGTACCTATTGTACCTGCACGGAAAACGTGACCTTCGCCAAAAAGCTCTTCAACATACTTATGTGCAACAGGCTGATATTCTCCGGAAAAGTTAAGGTCGATATCCGGCTCTTTATCACCCTTAAAGCCAAGGAATGTCTGGAATGGTATATCATGACCGTCCTTAATCATGGGTTCTCCGCATTCAGGACAGTTTTTGTCGGGCAAGTCGAAGCCACATCCAACAGAACCGTCTGCAAAAAATTCGTTATGCTTACACTTAGGGCAAACATAATGAGGGGGAAGTGAGTTAACCTCTGTAATACCACTCATAAAGGCAACAAGTGATGAGCCGACGGAGCCTCGGCTACCTACCAGGTAGCCGTCATCATTGGACTTTTTAACAAGTTTTTGTGCAATAATATAAAGCACTGAATATCCGTTACTAATAATGGAATCAAGCTCTATGTCCACACGTTCCTTTACAATTTCGGGTAATTCTTCACCGTATATGCTCTTTGCTTTATCGTAAGTAAGCTTGCGAAGTTCCTCGTCAGAGCCAGGAATTTCAGGTGGTGCCTTTTCGTCGGGAACGGGTTTTAAGTTATCTATCATATCTGCAATTTTATTGGTGTTTTCAACTACAACCTCATAGGCAAGCTCTTCACCAAGATATGCAAATTCATCAAGCATTTCATCTGTTGTTCTGAAATACAGCGGTGCCTGATTATCCGCATCAGAAAATCCCTGACCTGCCTGCAATATTGCACGGTAAATAGAATCGTGAGGATTCATAAAGTGAACGTCACAGGTTGCAACAGTAAGCTTGTCATTTTCCTTACCAAGTTCTATGATTGTTTTATTTATATGCTTTAGTGTTTTTTCATCCTCAACAATATTTTCACGAAGCATAAAGTCATTATTGCCGAGTGGCTGAATTTCCAGATAATCATAAAAATCAACTATCTTGTTAACCTCATCACGGTCAAAGTTATAAGGGTTTTTAAGAATCTCCTGATAAAGCTCCCCCGCTTCGCAGGCTGAACCTATAATAAGGCCTTTTCGATATTTCTGAATAAGACTTTTTGGCACACGTGGGCGTCTGTAAAAATAGTCAAGGTGTGATGCTGAAACTATTTTATAAAGATTCTGCATTCCCTCCTGAGTCTGTACCAATATTATAGCGTGATATGTTTTTAAGGATTTAATATCCGTAGCACCCTCAAGGGCATTATTTATGTCACAGATTTTATGTACTTCTTTTTCCCTTAATATATCAAGAAGCTTTAAAAACACCTGTGCAGTAGCTGCCGCATCGTCACAAGCACGGTGATGGTTTTCAAGCTTTACGTTAAAATGCTTTGTAAGTGTGTCAAGCTTGTAATTTTTCACCCCATTAACTAATGAACGTGAAAGCTCCAAGGTATCCACATAGCAAAAATCAAAATTCATACCGTTTTCTTTTGCCGCATTTTTAATAAAGGAGGTATCAAAACCTGCATTGTGTGCAACAAGTGTTGCATCACCTATAAATTCATAAAACTGCGGCAACACAACAGAAATAGGCTGGGCATCCTCTACCATTGCATCTGTTATACCTGTAAGCTCAACAATTTTTTGCGGTATGGGCTTCATAGGATTTACAAATGTATTGAATGAATCTACAATCTGCCCATCCCTTATTTTTACCGCACCAATTTCCGTAATGGCTTCCGTTACAGGAGAAAGTCCAGTGGTTTCTATATCAAACACTACAAATTCGCTGTTTAAATCTTTATCACAAGGGTTTGAAACTGCATTTGCACTGTCATTTACCAGATAACATTCCACACCGTAAATAACCTTTATATCCTTACCCCAATTTGAAGCGTGATACGCTTCGGGAAAAGCCTGTACATCACCATGGTCTGTTATGGCAATAGCCTTATGTCCCCACTTTATAGCCTGTTCAACCAACACTTCTGCATCGGTCATGGCATCCATTGTGGACATTTTTGTATGCAGGTGAAGTTCTACTCGTTTTTCTTCTGCATCGTCTGTGCGTTTTTCCCAGTCTATAACATTAACATCATTTACATTTATAAGCAATTCTCTTGCATATTTGTCATTCTGTGCCTGACCACGTACACGAAGGGCAGTACCCTTTTTAAGTCTGCCTGCCAAAAGCTCAAATGCTGCATTGTCATCCGTAAATATTTTACAGTTTATTGCACCAATATCATCCGTAATACTAAATGTTACTATGTGTGCCCCATTTCTTGTTTCCTTAATATCAGGTGCTTTTTTGAACAGATAACCGTCAATTATAACCCTTCCCGAAAGCTCATTAATATCTGAAATTTTAATATCGGGAGTTCCCTTTATTTCACGTCCGTATATGACAGGTGATTTCTTTTTGTTTTCCTCCAATGCCTGTCGTGCCTTTTCTATATTTTCAATAATTTCCTGCTTTTCAAGTTCAAACTGTTCTTCTATTTCTTCATCTGTCTTTGAATGGATAAGTTCAATTTTTATATCAATATCAAACATCTTTTTTACGGCTTCCGTAAGCAATGTTTTAATTTCTTCGTCAATTATGCCTCCGTCAAGACAGTCTATGGAAAGCTTGTTACCATCAAGCGTACACTGTGCATTGTTAAGTATGGGTACAATTTGGGGATAATCTGTAAGGTAACCTGCAACAGTCTTTATGGAATTGGCATTGAAAACCTCTCTATCATATATAAATTCCAAGGACACATCCTTAAGGTTGTATGCGTTTAAAATCTGCTGTTCAAGATTGCGTGCAGAATCCTTACGCACCATTTTTACACACTTTGCTACAATTTCCATAGCACGGTTTTCAGGATAAACCGCCACATTTACTGCCTGGGAATGTTTTAATATTTCATTGTCTACCAGTTTGAAAATATCTGATAAATAGTTCATTACATTTCCTCAATTTCTTTTACTAAAGTTTCAAGTATTTTATCCTCGGGAATTTTTTTAATAATCTCCCCCTTTTTAAATAAAAGTGCAAAGCCGTCACCACCTGCAACCCCTATATCTGCGTCCTTTGCTTCACCAGGTCCGTTTACGGCACAGCCCATAACTGCAACCTTTATGGGCTTATCTATTTTATTAAGTGCCTTTTCAACGGTATTTGCAACCTCTACCTGATTGATTTTGCATCTTCCGCAAGACGGGCAGGAAACAAATTCTATTCCACCTGTTTTAAGTCCTACGGATTTTAATATGTATTTAGCCGCAGTAATTTCTTCAACCGGTGGTGCAGTAAGAGATACACGGATGGTATCACCTATGCCGTCCATCAAAAGCGTACCTATACCCACAGATGACTTTATAAGTCCCGAATAAGCAGTGCCTGCCTCTGTTACACCAATGTGCAACGGATAGTTACAGCTTTCGCTCATCAGCCTGTATGCCTCAACAGTTTTTAAAACGTCGGATGCTTTAAGGGACAAAACAATATCGTCAAAATCAAATTTATTTAAAAGTCCTATGTGCATAAAAGCACTTTCAACCATTGCCTTTGGTGTACGTCCGTACTTTTTCTCCATTTCCTTATCAATAGAGCCCATATTAACACCTATGCGGATAGGTATTTTATTTTCACGGCATGCTTTTGCAACGGCCTCTACTCTGTCCATACCACCAATATTACCCGGGTTGATGCGAATTTTGGCGGCACCATTTTTAACACATTCAAGTGCCAGCTTGTAGTCAAAGTGAATGTCTGCCACAATGGGTATATCCACACTGCTGCATATTTTATCAAATGCCTTTGCCGCCTCCATATCAGGCACTGCAAGACGCACTATTTCGCAGCCTTCTTGGGCAAGGCCTTTTATCTGCTCTAAAGTTGCATTAACATCGGCAGTTTTTGTGTTACACATACTCTGTACCACCACACCGCCTCCGCCTATTTTAACGCCCTTTGCATATACGGGCTTTGTATTCTCTCTTAAAGTAAGCATAAAATCAACTTCCTTTTATGAAATTAGTCTGACAATATCCTGCCATGTTGCAAATACCATAAGCAATATCAAAAGTGCAAAGCCTATGAAATGTATAAAGCCTTCTTTATTTGCAGGTATTTTTCTTCGCGTTATTATTTCTACCAACACAAAAAGTACCCTTCCTCCGTCAAGTGCAGGCAATGGCAAAAGATTGAAAATCCCTAAGTTTATGGTTATAAGCGCCGCAAGACCAAATAACGACTCCCAACCCATCTGTGCAGACTTTCCTATTTCCGAAACAATACCTACCGGCCCTGACATTGCCTCCATACCCACATTGCCTGTTACAAGGTCAAAAAGGGAAACAAGTATTGCCTTTCCGTAAAACAGAGAATAGTGCCATGCGTGATACAACCGTCCTCCGAAATTGAGCGGCTCAACCCTTGACACAAACCCAATGTAGTACATTCCGTCCTCGCCCTGCTTTGGAGTGATGGATACCTTGTTTTTTTCACCGTTGCGGACATATTCAACATATATGCTTCCGCCTTTGTAACGGGAAAGTTCAAATTTCAATTCGGTATATGTTTCAATTACTGCTCCATTTATTTTTGTTATTTTATCACCGGGCTGAAGTCCCGATTCTTCTGCGGCGGATTCTGCCACAACTTCCTGAACTTTCGGTACATTAACATAGTTTGAGTTAGGTGAAAACATTATAATGCACATAAGTATAAAGCCCAATAACAAATTCATCAGTGCGCCTGAAACAAGAATCAAAAGTCTCTGCCAGGGCTTTTTGTTACTGAATGCCCCCGCATCTTCACTTTCTTCATCCTCGCCCTCCATAGCACAGTACCCGCCTATGGGGATTAAACGTAATGAATAAAGTGTACCCTTGTATTCCTTTTTTAATATGGCAGGTCCCATACCTATGGCAAATTCATGCACCGTTACACCGCAAAGCTTGGCAGTTATAAAGTGACCGAATTCGTGAACCAATACCAATACCAAAAATACTGCAATTGCCGCAATAGCTGTTAACATTTTGAATATACCTCTTCCCTGACACATTTGTCAGTATATATTATATCGTCAAGTTTTGGATTTAAAACATTTTTATGATTATTCATTGCATTTTCCACAATTCGTGCAATGTCATTGAACTTTATTTTACCCTTCAGGAACAACTCAACAGCAACTTCGTTAGCACCATTTAAAACTGTTGGCATTGTTCCGCCTATACGCCCTGCCTTAATTGCAAGTGACAAACAACGGAAAGTGTCATAATCAGGCTTTGCAAAGGTAAGGTTTCCAACCTCCCATAAATTAAGCTGTTTTACTCCTGACGGTACTCTGTCAGGATAACACAAAGCATAATGTATAGGTAGCTTCATATCAGGCAAGCCAAGCTGTGCAAGCACACTCATATCTTTAAATTCCACTAACGAATGAACGATACTTTCCCTGTGCACAACCACATCAATATCATCATAGTCAATATCATAAAGCCAATGTGCCTCAATAACCTCAAGTCCCTTATTCATAAGTGTAGCAGAATCTATGGTTATTTTCTGACCCATACTCCAGTTAGGATGGTTAAGAGCTTCTTTTACTGTCACATTTTTAAGTTCTTCAGACTTTTTACCATAAAAAGAACCGCCCGACGCCGTAATTATAAGACGGTTAATTTCAGATTTCGTATGATTTCCGATACACTGAAAAATTGCACTGTGCTCACTGTCTACCGGCAATATACTTACATTATTAGCCTCCGCCTCTTTCATAACAATACTGCCTGCAGTAACCAAGGTTTCCTTGTTTGCAAGTGCAATGTTTACTCCCTGCTTAATTGCATTCATCGTAGGCACAAGCCCTGCTATACCCACAACGGATGTTACAACCGTGTCAATTTCGGGCATTGTGCTTATTTCACTCATACAGTCTGTGCCTGAAATAACCCTTGTATCCGTATCCGCAACCGTTGTTTTAAGCACCTTCGCGGCATCTTCATTAACCATTGCAAAAAGCTTTGGTCTGTATTTTCTTATTTGTTCTTCTGCTAAATTTACGTTATTATTTGCAGAAAGGCCCATGATCTGCACATTTTTAAGGTTATCACAAACCTCTAAAGTCTGTGTGCCGATTGAGCCTGTACTTCCTATTATAGATATTTTTTTCAAGTTCATCTTACCTTTACTTTAAAATTGGTAGAATAAGCAACATATAATAAACAAACGGTGCAACAAAAAATAAGCTGTCAAACCTATCCATTACACCACCGTGTCCGGGGAAGATTTTGCCGTAGTCCTTAATTCCGAACTGTCTTTTAATGCAGGATGCGGAAAGGTCACCAAGCTGAGATACAACAGATGCACCAAAACCTACAGCTATTGCCCAAAGATAATTTGTTTCCAACCCGAACCCGATATTACATATCAGACAAAAAATCAGAGTACATACTATACAGCCGATTATGCCGCTTATACTTCCCTCTATTGTCTTTTTAGGGCTAAGCTTCGGACACAGCTTATGCTTTCCGAAAAATTTACCGCCAAACAAAGCGGCAGTGTCTGTAACAAAAGCTCCTATAAGTACAACCCATATTAAAAAGTTTCCGTATTCCATATTTCTTACAAGAATAATGTGACCAAACATAAACGCCACATAAATGGTAATGAAAAAGGTTTTTGCAATTTCTTTAAAAGAAATTTTATTCATATTTGCCATATAAACAAAAAATAAAAGCAATATGTATACATACATTACAGGATTAAAAAACTGCACACCAAAATACTGTACGGCAACAAGCCCTACCGTACCGATAACCGATATAATCATAAGCAATTTATTTTCGGAAAGCTTTACTGCGCCAAAAAGCTCCATTACTGCAATGGATGCAAGCAACGCAATTGCAATTTCAACAAAAGGTGTACCTAATATAAGAATAACAATTAGTGCCACAACCAAAGCAGCTCCCGTAATTATGCGTTGTTTCAAACCAATCAATCCTTTCAAACTCCGCCAAAACGCCTGTTGCGTTTCTGAAAGTCTATAATAGCCTCATTAAACTTTTCTATTGTAAAGTCAGGCCACAGTATGTCATCATACCAAAATTCTGCATAGGCAGACTGCCAAAGCAAAAAGTTGGAAAGTCTTTTTTCACCACTTGGACGGATAATCAAATCCACCGGTGGCAAATCACTGGTATAAAGGTTTTCCCCTATATTTTCAGCATTAACTTCCTTTCCCTCGGCAATAAGCTTATTTACAGCTCTTACAATTTCATCCTGACCGCCGTAGTTAATGGCAAGACAAAGTACAACACCTGTGTTGTCCTTTGTAAATTCCTCGGTTTTTGCCATAAGCTCAATTATATCTTCATCCAAAACCGAACGGTCACCAATAACCTTAATTACAGCATTTTTATCCCCCAGATTTTTTTTGTAATCCAGCAGATATTCTCTGAGAAGTGCCATAATACCGTCTATTTCTGCCTGAGGGCGTTTCCAGTTTTCGGTAGAAAATGTATAAGCCGTAATAGCCTTTATGCCAATTTCATCTGCATAGGTAGTGATTTTTTTCAAAACCTCTGCACCTGCACGGTGTCCGACATTTCTGGGCATTCTGCGTTTTTTTGCCCATCTGCCGTTACCGTCCATAATAATACCAATGTGCATGGGCAGATTGGTTTTATCTATCTCATGCACATCGTCTTGTTTTTTCTTAAACAAATTAAAGAACATTATACTCACCTGTTATATTCTTAATTAAATAGACATAATATCCTTTTCTTTAGCTGCACAGATATTATCAATTTCCTTAATTTTAGAATCTGTAAGCTTCTGAATATCATCTTCAAGACCTTTAAGATCATCCTCTGTAATTTCACTGTTTTTCTGTGCTTTTTTAAAGAAATCCATTGCATCACGACGAACACCACGCACATTAACCTTTGCATCCTCGCTCTTTTTGTGCAAGCTCTTTGCAAGCTCTTTACGTCTTTCTTCAGTAAGTGGCGGGAAGTTAAGACGGATAACCTTGCCATCGTTTTGAGGTGTAAGGCCAATATCTGCCTTATTTATAGCCTTTTCGATTTCAGGAAGCAAAGTAGCATCCCATGGCTGAATAACGATCATAGTAGGTTCGGGAACAGATACTGTACCAACCTGATTAAGAGGTGAAGGAACACCGTAGTATTCTACCTGTACCTTGTCAAGAATTGCAGGGTTTGCTCTGCCTGCACGAATTGTGTTAATATCATTGCTATAAAAAGTAATTGCCTTGTTCATTTTTTCTTCAAACTGTTTTAATTCTGCTCTCATATAAAATCCTCCTTTAATTATGTATTATTTGACAATTGTTCCTATTTTTTCGCCATTTAGAACCTTTATTATATTTTCAGGATTATCAAGACCAAATACCAATAAAGGAATGTTATTGTCCATACAAAGTGATGAAGCTGTTGAATCCATAACCTTAAGGCCTTTGCTTATAACCTCAAGATATGTAAGCTCATCATACTTAACTGCACATTCATTTGTATTCGGGTCGCAGTCATATACACCGTCAACATTTTTAGCAAGTAAAATGGCATCTGCATCAATTTCCGCCGCACGAAGAGCCGCAGCAGTATCTGTTGAAAAAAACGGGTTGCCTGAACCGCAGGCAAATATAACTACTCTACCCTTTTCAAGATGACGTACAGCCTTATTTCTTATATAAACTTCGGCAAACTGCTTCATTTCAATAGCAGTCTGAACTCTTGTAACAACACCGCAACGTTCTAAAGCATCCTGCAACGCAAGAGCATTTATGGTTGTTGCAAGCATACCCATATGGTCTGCTCTTGTACGGTCCATATTTTCACCGCTTCTGCCTCTCCAGAAGTTGCCTCCGCCGCATACAATGGCAATCTGTACGCCCATTTCTGTGGCAATCTTAATTTGTTTGCAAATTTCTGCTATGGTTTCATCATCAAGACCTGTCTTTTTCGGTCCTGCCAAAGCTTCACCGCTTACCTTTAATATAACTCTATTATATTTTGGCATTGTTATCCTCCGTAAAAAAATTATTTCATAATATATACTTAAAATAATATTACCAAAAAAAAGGCGGATTGTAAAGACCTTAAAATCTTTTTTGGTAGTTTTTTAGACGTTTGGCGTATAAATTCTGTAAAATTTACAAAAATAATTAAAAATTGTTTTTTAGCATTTTGGAGTATTTTTGAGAAAAACGGAGCATTTTTGAGTTTTAAAAAAATAGATTAAAATATTTCAAAAAAGTGCTTGACATATTTTCAAAGCTGTTGTATTATGTTATAGTCGTAAATTTGACAAGGAGGTAATATTAATGAGCACATATATGGCAAAAGCTTCAGAGCTTAAAAAAGAATGGTACATCATTGATGCAGCAAACAAGCCACTTGGCCGTGTTGCTACAGTTGCAGCTACTATATTGCGTGGTAAGCATAAGCCTACTTATACTCCTCATGCAGATTGTGGTGATTTCGTAATCATCATCAATTCGGATAAGGCTATCCTTACAGGTAATAAAGCTGAACAGAAAATGTGGTATCGCCACACAGGTTATGTTGGAGGTCTTAAAGCTGTTAAATATGCTGACCTTATGGCTAACCGTTCAGAAAAAGCTATGGAATTAGCAGTTTGGGGTATGCTACCTCACAACACACTTGGAAGAACAGCACTTACAAGATGCCGTATCTTCAAAGGCGCTGAACATACACACAGTGCACAGAAACCTATCGTTTGGGATAGAGAGATTAAGTAGGAGGGTGAATTAAATGGCTGGATACTACGGTACAGGTAGAAGAAAAAAATCAATCGCCAGAGTACGTCTTGTTCCTGGAACAGGTGTTGTTACAATCAACAAGCGTGATATAGATGATTATTTTGGTTTGGATACACTAAAACTAATCGTTCGTCAACCACTTGAGGCTTTGGGTCTAACAGGTAAGTTTGACGTTATCGCTACAGTAGTTGGCGGCGGTGTTACAGGTCAGGCCGGTGCAATTCGCCACGGTATAGCTCGTGCCCTATTGCAGGTTGACGCTGAAAACAGAGCTGTTCTTAAGAAGAGCGGTTACCTAACACGTGACCCACGTATGAAAGAACGTAAGAAATACGGTCTTAAAGCTGCTCGTCGTGCACCACAGTTCTCAAAGAGATAATTATTTTATCTATTATATCCCACAACCATGCGGGTTGTGGGATTTTCTTTTCTTAATTTACCACAAATTTACCACAAATTTGCAAATCAAAAAGAGGTATATATGGAAAACGAAAAACTTTATGATATATTCAAAACCGAAAAAGAGCGGTTTGTAAATGAAAAAATTTCTGAACTTGAAAGAGACAAATATGCCGAAAGCCAAATAGAAGAATATTTTAGTAGTGATAAATTCATTTCTGATTATGTCCAAAATTATGATAGATTTACTTCAGATATGATTAGCAATTACATCAATAACTCACTTACAAAAAATACAACTACTAAAAAAATCAAAGAACACTTCTTAAGTCACATCAATGATATATATGGTGATTCATTCTTGTTATTTGATTTATATATAAATTTACTCACTGATATTTGTGATGAATATTATGAACTGAGCAACGAAGAATATGAAAACTCTGATTCAAAGGAATTAGCAGTTTTATTTAAAGTATTTAACGGAGTTGCAATTAGAACCACAAGAGAAATTTTATGTTTGTTGGAAAATGGGTTCCCGCACGGTGCTGTTGCTAGATGGAGAACTTTATATGAAATATGGATAATAATGGAGTACATTGCAAGGCATGATAATGTTATGGCTAAAAAGTTTATTGAACATAACAACCCCTGCAATAATTATAGTTGGGCGAAGAGCGACAAAGTTATCCCTAAACATCGTAAATATTCATTTGAAGATTTACAAACATATGTAAATAGCGAATTGGATAAAACTCGTTTAGAGCATAAATCTGATGGGAATACATATGCAGATTGGATAGAAGAATATAGAATATCAAATCAAATGCTTCATATTTCTAGTACAGGTATCTTTGGATATTGGGATAAAAGGCAAGACATCAAGCAAATATATATCGATGGTAGTGCCGTTGGATTTTTAAAACCCGCTTCAAATGCATTGGGTTGTTTATATAATATAAATAGACTAGCTATTTCTGTTTTTGATGGAGAATATAACAACTTGTTATTACTTTTGCTGCGTAAACTAAGCGATGAAACTATGAAAAGTTTCGATTATGCAGATAAATATAGTAATACCCCGAATGAATAATTCATTCGGGGTATTTTATGTTATACTTTAAACAAAGCATTGGAAACAGTCTTTGCCATTCTCACCTTGACCTCAGCGTACATATGTGCATATACCCTTGAGGTTATATCAGAACTTGCATGTCCAAGATGAGCAGATATATTTTCTATATCTTCGCCGGCATATAACAGAAGTGCTGCATTTGTGTGTCTTAGTCCGTGAATTGTAAGGTTATGTTTCAATTCGAGCTCGTCTGTATGTTTTTCTATAAAACGTCTAAACTGTGAGTTCAACAAACTTCTGTCATACCAATGTCCGGTGCAACTTGTAAAGACCATTTCAGGTTGTTGCCAAGCCGCTCCGACTATTTCTTTTTGCTTATTCTGTTCCTCTAAATGTCTTTTAAGAATATTAACGGCAATATTATCTATTGATATAGTTCTTGTGCTACGAACTGTTTTAGGTGTAGATAAAAACCATTGATTATCGGCATAAGATAAAGTTTTATCTATAAAGATAGTTTTGTTTTCAAAATCAATGGAACTCCATCTCAATCCTAAACATTCACCTGAACGCATTCCCGTTAGCAATAATAGTTTGATTATAGTATTAAAGATATTATATTCATCAAGCAGCTTCATAAGTTTTTGCGCTTGTTGAAGATTTAAGACATTCTCAATCTCTCCATACTCCTTTTGGGTGCTTTCTTTCCATATAGCACCACTACAAGGATTTTCGGTTATATATTTCTGACTGACTGCATATTTCATAATGCTGTGAAATACAATTTTAATTTTACTTGCTGTCAATGGTTTACAATCAAGTCCAGTCAAAAATGCTGAAACATCAGATGTTGCAATATCCTTAAGCTTTTTGTTACCAAATACCGGAGCTATATGATTTTTTACATTTGATTTATAGTGTTCTTCTGTAACTTTCTTTAGTTTGTTTGGCGCATATTCTGTAAAATAAATCTCACATAACTGATTAAACCTCATATTTTCACCGAAGGATTTGTTTCCTCGGGCTTTGCATGAAAACTCTACGAAAGCTTCCATTGCCAATTTGTCAGCTTTGCTTTCGGAGGCTCCCTCAGGAGCAGTAAAAGTTCCGTAGTGGCGAATATGCTTTCCTGCTCCATCGTAGCCTGCTGACACATTAAATTCATATGTATTTCCCCTTTTTCTTATTCCGGGTGCAACTTTTCTGCTTTCCTGTGCCATTATCTTTCTCCTCAAGCTGTAACTGTTAGAGTTCTCAAATATTCACATAGATTATCATAATTGATAAGTGCCTTTTTCCCAGAATACACGGCTTGTATCTGCCCATTTCGGAGCATTACCCTAATTGTATTTTCGGGAAGTAGTCCTGTCTTAGCAATTTGTCTTGCAGTCATCATACGTGGTATTTTTTCATTCATAATATTTATCTCCTTTCATTCAAGTTCCAGTGTGAGATAACCTTTGTCATCGACACGGTATATCATAGGAACTTTGTCTGTCGTTGGATTTATAACCTGAATCATATTTACAGTACCATCTGGGTTGACGGGATTTACCGGATAGTAGTTTCCGTCAGCTCCAAGCCTATAACAAACAGGCTTGTACTCATCATCGATATGAGGTCTGTAATCAGAAACAGGCTGTGTAATACTTTTAAAATGGTCTTCTGAGTCATCTAAAAAATCAACCCATTCAAACATTTCCTCTGCTTTGTCTTTTTCAATGTCGTACTTGTCGCACAAATCTGATACGAAGTTTTTAAATCTCCTCATATCCGACCTACTCTGAGAATACTTTTTTCCATCCCATCTGACACTATTCAAAATGAAATGTACATGGCAGTTTTTAGTATTTTTATGAATTGCGTAGAAACTACCATAATCTTTAAAATAGGTTTGTACATCCTTTGAAATATTAAGCATCTTTTCGCCTGACACTTCTCCTTTCGGCGAAATTACAAAGTGTATGTATTGCCTACCATCCATCTTATGCCAAAGCTTCTTAGTCACATTCATACGGAGAAATGCGTCGTTGGCGTTTCTGGCTATGCCACCTACAAGACGACGGTTACCCATCGTTTTGTTTTTATCATCAGTATAAACCAAAGCCTGTCGGAGCGAGTTTAATCCTCGCTTTGACTTGGAATTAATGAATTTAACGATTGCCAAATGAGTTCAACTCCTTCCTTTAACTTTTCGTCATGAATGATACAGTCATCCTTTTCAATGAGCATTGTTAAATCATTAAGAACGGTAATAAGTTTCTCGAACTCTTTGATTACAACAATCTTCTCATTTTTGATAAACAATCTAATCGCATCAGAAATGCTGATGTGCATACTCTGTGCTATGTACTCAACAGCATCTAGTATGCTACCCTGCAAACGAATGCTCACTTTCTTTTCTTTCACAACAATTTACTCCTTTCCGGGACGGACGGGACAGGGGTTTTCGTGTCAGCAAAATTATTATATGACACATCGGAATCTTGCATATTTAAGCCGATTCCTTCAAAACCTCTTAACCGTTCGCCATTGATTCTGACTCTGCTTCGGACAACACCTTTGTGCATTGAAACTGCATCCAAAAAGGCAGTTTGACTATGCACAAATAAGCAGTTATCCTTACAGAATTTTTCGTAAGCGTAATACAAATCACGCGAGAAAACCTTATGCTCTGAACCAAACAAACAGTGTTCATTGATAAAATCATCAATCTGATTGTTCTGTTCCATAAAGCTCTGCATACGTGCCTGCGACAGAGCAGGAACCTCAAACCCGTATCCATTCCGAATCAGTTTTAACAGCTCTTTTATCGCTAAAGAGAATATAACATCCCTTTCAGCATACAGTTTGTCAACCAATTCAGTATCTCTCTCGGCCTCCGGGATTTCCTTAGGGAAAATCAGAAAGATAAGCCTTGATACAAAGGCTTGGGTGGTGTCCTGTGTTTTCAGTTCCGGCATACCATTGCCGGCAAACAGGAGTTTGCATTTGTTTTTGAAATAAAACAAATTTTCTCCTTTGTCTTCTCCACACAGAGTATCACCGCCAACTGCGTTCTTGAACGTTTCGATTTCCCGTAACGGATCAAGGCTCAGTTCAGCTTGAATATTCACCTTATGCCTGCTTAATTCCGCTACATTAAACCTGTTACCAAGCTTATGTAACGGAATATTGCAGACATTATTTTCGCCTATAAGACGGGAAATAAATTCAAGGATTTTACTCTTGCCGCAGTTCTTCTCTCCAATAAACATAAATGCTTTCTTGGCAGAGATCTTGTTGCAGCAAAGATATCCTATAATCTGCAGCAGAAGAGTAAGACTCTTCTCATCACCACATAGAGAAGTTTCATAAAATTTCTTAAATGTAGGACAATCATCAAGACTTACATCTTCAAGGAAAGTTGCATCAATATTTGAAGTGAAATAATATTCACGCTTCTTGGGGATAAGCTCTCCTGTATGGACATTAAAAACACCGTTGTTGATGTTGATAAAGTCATCATACGTGTCGAACTTATCGCTGTCGAAGTGTAAATCAAGATTAAGCTTCAGTTTTGCAATGAGTTTCTTTATGTCTTTGGGTTCAAAACAGTCTGTTACACCTCTTGAAACATAACGACATATGTAAAACCATAGTTCATTTTCGGGCAAAGGTATGAAAATACCCTTGTCCGAATTGTAGAAATACAGTTTGCCTCTGCAACATAGAAATACCCCAATTCTTACAAGATGGGCAACCAAGTCATTTAATGAGAATTGGTCGCTGTCAAAGATGTAATTCTGTTTGGTTTCAGAATCATTGCATATGAATTTTGACATATGATTCCTCCTTTATTTAGTTGTCAAAGATCACTTTTCGATAACGTTATCTTGATGTCATTATAAAATATAAAATTTAGTAAGTCAGTGACAAAAATAAGGAACTTTTTATTTCACAAAAAAATAAGCCCTCTTGAAAGGCTTATTTAATATTCAATATATTTTTCTAAAGTACTTAAGATCTATATCATTATAATAATCTTTGTTTCTAACAATATGCTGTCCCAACCCTATGTAATTTTTGAAAAAATTTTCTGCTTCATTACTAATAATCCAATTTTCCATATTACAACTATTCACTTTAAACTCACGCACAATATATTTTCTTAAAATATTAATTTCATGAATGAAGTCCATAAGCCTCTCAAGTTCATCAGGGTATTTCTTATATATTTCAACAAGAATATCAATGCCATTTACGATATGGTTTGCGGTATTATCAATGCCATTTACATCTCCCAACAAATGTTTGAAAAGAGAAATATCTTCTTTTAATAACTTTGGTGGACGTTTAACTTCTTTAGCCGCTTTAAAGAACATGTACATTGTTTCTATATGATATTGAGTTTCAAGGTAATAATATTGAATACACTTATGAAAGTAACTTAATTTACTTTGATTAATTATATCATATGCAACCTCTATTTTTTTTAAATCTTTTTCCGCCTTTTCGTCACTATAATTATGGTTTTCTTTAAACTTTCTTTCTGATAACTTATAGGCAAGCGTTTTAATTTCATTCATAATTTCATATTGAATTTCTTGATGTTCGCTTATATAATGTGTTCTTGATGCATGTGCATTCAATTTATCAATATTTTCTGTATCTATTCCAAATGATTTCAGAACACAATTTTGATGCTTATCCAATTTACTAAAACTTCGTAGATATTTCTTTTTAGTGTTATCATCAACAGCTTCAATGATAGGTTTACCTTCTTTTACATAACTATACATTGTTCTAGTATTAGCATTTTTAGAATATTCGAAAAATGATATTTCAAAAATAATTTGCTTAAATACATTTTCGGCAAATTCCGAACAGACTTTATTCATCAATGGTAAATCGTCAGAGAGCAAATATGACAGATATTCATATGCTTTTTCGAAAACAGCATCTAACACATTGGGTTTAATAGATAATTTAATAAATTCAAATGATTCGTTGTTTTTATACATACATTAACATGCTCCTAAATTTATTTACAGTGATTATATCATAAACGAAAAACAAGTTCAACAATCATGTCTACACCACTTATAAAATATACTCTTACTCACACCAAGCATTGTATATGCTTGGCGTGCTGATATGTTACCTTTTTTCCAATCTGCTATGACCTCATCCCAATTATCAGGCTTGACCGCCTGCGGTCTGCCGAGATGCTTGCCTTTCGCTTTAGCAGCGTCTATGCCTTCTCGCTGTCTTTTACGAATTGTCTGCCGCTCTTGTTCTGCGATTGTACCCAATACCTCAATCAGAATATTATTTACCATATCAAACACCCATTCCTGACCTTCGGGTAAGTCCATCATTGTTGTAGGAAGGTTAATAACTTTTAAACGGATATTGTTATCCTTAAAATATTGTAGCTCGGTTTTAATATCGCTCTTATTTCTTGAAAGTCGGTCAAGTGATTTTACAATTAATGTATCACCACCTCGGAGCATTGTAGTTTTAAGAGCCTGATACCCGCTCCTGTTAAAATCCTTTCCACTTTCCTTATCACATATTATTTCGCGTTCATCTGCACCAAGCTTTTTAAATGCTTCAATCTGTCGGTCAAGATTTTGCTCTCGACTTGAAACACGTGCATAGTAAAAAATCTTATTGTTCATATCTTCCTCCAAAAATAAAAGTGTCCGCAAAGGTCAAATCATTTAGGGATATGTCCCAAAAATACAGTTGAACCTTTACAGACACTTTTTTGTCTTGTTTTTATTAAATTTTTACTGTTCCTAAAGGTGTACCTTTAA
>CAZNKU010000006.1:0-45660 GCA_964573775.1 uncultured Clostridiaceae bacterium
GAAAAGCCCTGTTCAATTTAGAACTGAACAGGGCTTTGGATAATGCGTACTTTTTGTTGTCTACTTTTACTTGACGTATTCACTCTTGTGCTGCACACCTTTTTTGTTTTTATAGCAAAAAATACAGTCTTTGTCAACGCGACTCAGATAAAAGGGCAACCCCTCACTTTTTAAAGTGAGGGGTTGTTCGTTTATTTGAATTTTCTTAGTCTTAACACATAAAATTTTATTCCCATTGTAAGCATAATATCGTAAATTACAAATACTGCTATTCCTGCAGGGTAGAGGAAGAAAAGATTTAAATCCTCGGGCAGATATGCTTTTAAAATTAGCAGTGCAACTGTTGCAACTGCAATTGCAAAGATTATTTTAAAAATCCATTTTATAACTTTGTTTATGTTGAAATGGTCAATGATATGTTTTACTATGGGATAGTAGCCCACAACTATTATATATGCTATAATGCTTACTTTATCCACCACAATCATAAAACCTGCAAGGCTTATAACTGCGTAGGTTAAAATGCCGTATTTTATACCGTGCTCCTCTGTGCATATATATGTGAACAATGTGGAAAACAAATATAAAAATATTGTGTTTGTCTGTAAAATATTTGACAACAAAAGGCATATTATACCCATAACAGCCATCATTGAACAGAATGTTAGTTTTTTAGTCATATTTATCTCCCTTGATTAACAACAAGAAATAAGGTCGCCGCCCATCATTTCACAGCAACAGTCGGCACAAATCAGGTTTGAACAGCAATTACACATCTGGTCATTATTGTTGTAGCCACGTGCATTACCTGCACCCATATATGAACCGCCACGCATATTGATGCTGTTTAAAGCATTGCGGTATTCCATATTACCCGGGTCCATATTGCAGGCAGTCTGCAGGTGCTGAATACCCTCAAAATGCCAACCTTTTGAAAGGCACACAACGCCTTTTAAAAAGTGCCATTCCGCACTGCCGTCGTTGTTACGGTTAAGCTCTGCATCTGCATCGGCAATTCGTCTTTGCTGAATAAGATTTCTTACATAGGCAAACTTTGCAGATGTGTTGCCCGAGCTGTATGAACTGCCCTGTGTGTTACCCGAATTTCCACCCTGTGCTTTGCCGCTTGTTATCATATCGTAAGCTTCGTTGATTTCCTGAAGCTTTTCTTTTGCAAGGTCTGCAAGTGGGTTATCCTTGTAGTTGTCGGGATGGTATTGCTTTACAAGCTTTCTGTATGCTTTTTTTATTGTGGCTTCGTCCGCATTTTCGGGTACGCCCAAAACTTCATATGGATTCATATAATTCTCCTTAAAATTCATCGAGGTTTTTTCTTAAACCAAGATATATTATATTGTCAAGTAATTCTTTGTTTTTCTTTATATCAAGTAAATTGTATGCATTTGATATTTCACTTAGCGTAAAGGTAAGTGATGCTTTTACTGCCTCTTTAAAGTCATCCTTTTTAAGGTTTGTTCCGTACATTTCTATAAAGGGATTGTAACTTTTTGTTTTTAAATCCTTTTCAATATCCTTGTAGGCATCTACAATGTAAATAAATCTGCCTATGTGGTAACCTAGCCATGCTATAGCTTTGTTGTTACCGTCTTTATCAAATATCCCTTCTAAAAGCTTACCGAAACAATCGGCAACTTCATCTATATTTTTGTGTTTTTTCTTTTCAAGGTTACCTAATTTTGTGAGATTTTCTTTTATGCAAGTATATTGCTTTGGGTATTTTTTAGCAACCCTTTTCATCGGAAAGAAGTATGCAAAACGTGCAAGACTTTTTAAGCTGTGTTCGTCATGCCAGTCGTCAAGAAGTTTCATATATGTTAAAATAACCGACATATCCCCACTGTATGCAATAGCATCATCATCTTTTATAACGGGTCTTTTTGAAATGGGGTGGGCAATACAGTTTTGCATTTTAAGCTCAACCCTTTTATCCTCAAAAGAAGATATTAAAATTGCAAGAAAGGTCATATCATAGCTAAGGCCAAAACGTGTAAGCTGATTGAATTTTTTGCCAAGCTGTTTGCAAAGTCCGCAGTAGTAACCGCGGAACACATTATAGTCACAAACCCTTAAAATGTCTTTGTAGGCATTTACATATCCGAACATATTTAAACCTCTTATAATATTTTGTACTCATTTTACCATATTTTATAATTAAATTCAATATTAAACAATTAATAATTTGTAAACTTTACAACAAGTTTTTTTTGATATATAATATTATCCGGAGGGATGAATTATGGAAAAAGTAGAAAGCTTTGAACTTGACCATACAAGGGTAAAAGCACCTTTCGTACGCAAATGCTGTGTACAGCAGGGCGAAAAGGGAGATAAAATTACAAAATTTGATATTCGCTTTACTCAGCCTAATGTGGAGGAAATGCAAAGCGAGGGTATACACACACTTGAACATTTAATGGCTACACACCTTCGTGAAAAGGCTGATTATATAATTGACGTTTCACCTATGGGATGCCGTACAGGCTTTTATATGGTAACATGGGGTGAACACGAGGTTTCGGAAATTATAGACATTGTAAAGTATACTTTGGAAAAAGTACTTGAGGATACAGAAATTCCTGCAATGAATGAAATTCAGTGCGGTAACTACAAGTTACATTCAATAGAGCTTGCAAAAAAATATGCAAAGGATGTCCTTGACAAAGGACTTACGGACAAGGTTTTTGGTTGATATGAATATTTACGGATACACAGTTAAAAAGCTTGAAGATTATTTTAAAGCCTTCGGTGAAAATCCTGCAAAGGCAAAAATTGTTTTTAAAGCTGTTTACAGAGATAAAATTACGTCATTTGACCAGATTGCAAACCTTAGTGAAACAATTAAAAATAAGCTTGATAGCGACTTTGATTTTGGAAAAATTCAGCTTGTAACCACATCTGAAAGTGAAGATACCTGCAAGTATCTTTTTAAACTTTTAGACGGCTGTACCGTAGAAACTGTGCTTATGAAGCATGATTACGGCAACGGTGTATGTGTTTCAACTCAAGTGGGTTGCAATATGGACTGTGTTTTTTGCGAAAGCGGAAAGCTTAAAAAAGTTCGTAACCTTGAAACCTACGAAATTGTTGAACAGTTGTGGTATATTATTGATACTTTGGGTATTTCTGTTTCGCACGTTGTTTTAATGGGTATAGGTGAGCCTTTTGACAATTACGATAATGTAATTGATTTTATTGATATTATAACGGAGCAGTTGGGTATGGCAATAGCCGCAAGACACGTTACGGTGTCAACAAGCGGTATTGCGCCTAAAATTAAGGAATATGCAAAACGTGAAGTTGTAAACAGCCTTGCAATAAGCCTGCACGCACCGAACAATGAGCTTCGTAATAAGCTGATGCCCATAAACAAGGCATACCCTATTGAAGAGCTTATTGATGCCGTAAGGTTTTATGGCGAAAACGGAAACAAAAAGGTTACCTTTGCATACATAATGCTTAAAGATATTAACGACAGCAGCGAATGTGCACACCAGCTTGCAAAGCTTTTGGAGGGTATCCATTGCTATGTTAATTTGATACCCTACAACAAAACCCGTTCAACAGACTTTGAGCCAAGCACAAAAGAAAGAATTGCACAGTTTTTTGACATCCTTAAAAAATACGGTTTAAATGTTACCGTACGCCGTGAATTTGGAGGGAATATGGATGCTGCTTGCGGTCAGTTAAGCTCAAAATATTGTAATTGAATGGCGTTTTGTAGTGGCTGATGCCCACATCAGCCCGTTTCATCGGTACGATGTGGGCATCGTACCCTACAATTGTATATTTGATGGGCAAAGTGCACAAATGTACATACTGTATTATTTGTAAAAAACTAACAAAAAACTTTTTTGAGGCTTTTGGAACTTACACCAAGAGCCTTTTTTGTGTTAAAATATAATCAGCAAATATTATGGTAGGTGATTTAGTATGTACAAGGTTGGAGATTATGTTGTAAAGGCAACGGAGGGTGTTTGTGAAATTGTGGCAATAGAGGCTCTTGATATGTCGGGTATTTCAAAGGATACGCGCTACCTTCATCTTGTGCCAATTGAAAACAAGTCGGTAAAGCTATACCTTCCCGAAAACCGTGCAGAGGAAAAATTGCGTGCTGTAATAACGGCGGAGGAAGCAGAAGAGCTTATTTCGGGAATAACTGAAATTGAACCCGTGGAAATACCTTTTGAAAAACAGAGGGATAAGGTTTATAAGGAAGCATTATTAAGCAGTAATCCAAAACAGCTTGTGGCGGTTATAAAGGCAATTTATGATCGTAACACCAAAAGACAAAGTGAGGGTAAGAAAAACGGTGCGGTGGATGAACACTTTTTCAAGGCGGCGGAGGAAAGGCTTTACAGTGAGCTTGCCTTTGCAATGAAAAAAGATAAGGGTGAAATGCGTAATTATATAATAAACTTTGTAAATAAATAAAAAATGCAAGCGGATTCGCTTGCATTTTTTTAGTGTATAAAGTCAATATAACATTTCTGACCGTCCTGATTAAATTCTTTGATGATTGTTTCTTCTTTTACTTCACCCGGCATATCAAGATAGAAGGTGTAATCAAAGGTGTTTGTTTCATTTCTTCTTATGGAAACTTCATTTATGCCTACGTTTATTTTAGCAAGCTTTTCGGTTATGTAGTCCTGAAATTCAGGCTTTTCAATACCGTAAATTTTAAGTGTTCTTGCCTTGTGCTGAGTCATAAATTTATGTTTGCCGTGCAAGAATATCTGAAGTAACAAAATAACAAGTGTTGCGGAAATACCTATAAAGTACATACCTGAGCCTATTGCCATACCTATACCTGAGGTTGCCCAGATACCTGATGCTGTTGTAAGGCCGCGAATGCTTCCGCGCTGAATGTAAATCATACCTGCGCCAAGAAAACCTACACCTGTAACAATACCTTGTGCCATACGAGAGGGGTCAAGACGTACATCAATTCCCTCAAGGCTTTGAGTAATAAGGTCGTAAAAGCCGTATTTTGAAATAATCATCATAAGTGCAGATGCACAAGCAACTATACAGTGAGTACGTACACCTGCTTCTTTGGAACGGTTTTTACGTTCAAAACCGATTGCGATACCGCAAATACATGATAAAACTAATCTAAACAAACTAATTAAGTCCATCTGTAACCATTCGGGCATAAATATTTCCCCCTTTAGAATTATTATTTACCGTTTTTAATTTTATTCCAGTATTCATTAGAGTTTTGTTCAAATTTATTTTCACCGGGAACGTAATACTTTCTGTCCTTTATTACATCTGGAAGATACTGCTGCTCCACATAATGGTTCGGGTAAGAGTGAGGGTATTTGTATTCTACACCTCTGCCCATTTCTGCGGCACCTTTGTAGTGAGCATCCTTTAGGTGCAAGGGGATTTCTCCGCAATTTCCATTTTCTATATCTGCCAAAGCCTCATCAATGGCACATATGGCGGAATTAGACTTCGGAGCCGTGGCAAGGAGGATAACAGCCTCTGCAAGTGGAATTCTGGCCTCAGGCAAACCTAACTGAAATGCACAGTCTACGCATGACTTTACAATGCTTACCGCCTGTGGATATGCAAGCCCTATGTCTTCGCAGGCTATGACCATAAGTCTTCTGCAGACGGATATCATATCACCTGCGGCAATTAGTCTTGCCATATAGTGGATGGCGGCATTTGCATCGCTGCCTCTTATGCTTTTCTGAAAAGCGCTTAATATATCGTAGTGGTTATCACCAAGTTTGTCGTAAGTCATTGCAGTCTTTTGTGAAGCCTGCTCTGCAGTTTCAAGATCTATTTTAAGCATGCCATCCATATCGGGCATTACGCTGTAAATACAAACCTCAACGGCATTTAAAGCCTTTCGCACATCACCGTTTGACATTGCGGAAATGTGCTCAACTGCCTGTGGGTCAAAAACTATTTTGTTGTCGGGCATTTCCTTTTGTAATTTGCCTATTGCACGAAGTACAGCCTCTTTTACATCATCAGCCTCAATGGGCTTGAATTCAAACACACTGCTTCGGCTGAGTATTGCGTTATATACATAAAAGTACGGATTTTCCGTAGTGGAGGCAATAAGTGTAATATCGCCTGTTTCTATAAATTCAAGTAATGACTGTTGTTGCTTTTTATTGAAATTCTGTATTTCGTCAAGATACAAAAGTATGCCATTTGAAAAGCTGTTTTCACCAAGCTCTGCAGTAATTGCCTTAATGTCCGCAAGGGATGCGTTTGTGGCATTAAGCTTATAAAACTGCTTGTCGGACGCCATTGCGGCAATGTTTGCAACAGTGGTTTTTCCCGTACCTGACGGACCGTAGAAAATCATATTGGGTATGTTGCCCGAATCTATAAGGTTTTTAAGTATTTTGTTTTCACCTATAAGATGCTTTTGTCCAACAACTTCGTCTAAATTGCGGGGTCGCATCCTTTCTGCCAATGGTGTGTTCATAATAAAATACCTCTTATGTATATATAATCAATAATTCTAGCATAAATGTTTTTTTTTGTCAAATAAATATAGTCTTTGACTTGGACTCTGTGTTATGTTAAAATATAAGTGGTGATTAGTATGAAATTGAATGAATATATTTTGGCAATTAAAGAACGTTTTATGGCGGAATACGGCGAGGCGGAATGCTCACTTGACTATGAAAATCCGTTAGAGCTTTTAATTGCTACACAGCTTGCAACACAGTGTACCGATGCAAGGGTTAATATTGTGATGAGGGATATGGTTAAAAAATACAAAACCTGTGAGGACTATGCCAATGCAGACTTGGAGGAGCTTATGAAGGATGTAAAGTCTACGGGATTTTACAGAAATAAAGCTAAAAATATTATTGGTACCTGCAAAATTTTGCTTGAAAAATATGACGGTGAAGTACCGTCGGATATGGATGCTTTAACAGAGCTTCCCGGTGTGGGAAGAAAGATAGCTAATTTAATACGCGGTGATGTTTTCGGTATACCCGGAATTGTGGTGGATACCCACTGTATGCGACTTTCTAAACGTATGGGTATTACAAAGGAAACAGAGCAACATAAAATAGAAAAGGATTTGGTAAAGAAAATACCAAAGGATTATCAGACTTTGTTTTGCCACCAACTTGTTGAACATGGCAGAAAGTACTGTACTGCAAGGTCGCCAAAATGTGAAGAATGTATTTTGAAGGATATTTGCAGAAAGAAATTAAAATAACCGAGGGATTATCTCTCGGTTATTTCATTATTATCATACTCTTTGGCATTAAATCTACGCCATGGTTAAAAATTACATTTTCCCCATATTCAAACAAAACCTCTTTGCTTGCAAATTCTACATACTGTTTTTCTTTACCTAAATTTATTGCACAAAGGAGATTTCCTCGCTTAAAGGCATACAAGCCGTTTTGCATTGTATAAAGTTTAAGTGGTTGTTTGAAATCTTCGTTATTAGCTGTACGTACCTTTGCAAGTGCTTTGTAGAAATTAAGAATATCAAAATCTTCATACCCGTATGGATACCCCATTCTGCAATATGGGTCACGGAATCCCTGCAAACCTACTTCGTCACCGTAATATATGCTTGGAATACCCGGCAGGGTAAACTGTAAAAATGTAGCCTGCAAAAGCATTGATTTACCTTTTTCATATTCCTCTGCAGTCATACGGTATGAGCCTTTTTCTTCATCGGGCACATCGTGCTCTACACCGAAATATGTTATTGCACGCAGTGTATCGTGGGTTGAAAGACTGTTCATAAGACATTGCAGTACGTGGGGAGGATAGTTTTCCATAATGCAGATTAGTCTGTCATTAAATAACTTTTCATTACCGTTTTGTACATATTCTAAAATTGCTGTACGCCATGGGTAATTCATAACGCTGTCCATTTGTCCGCCAAGCAAATAACGGCGTCTTACACCGTAGGCAAACTTGTTTGTGGCATCTTCCCAAACCTCACCTATTACAAAGCAGTCGTCGTCTGTGGCTTTTGCCCGGCTGTAAAGAGCGTCTAAAAATTCGTCAGGCAATTCGTCTGCCACGTCTAACCTCCAACCGTTTGCACCCTTTTTCTGCCAATGCTCTATAACTCCATTTTCGCCTGTTATATACTGCATATATTCCGGGTTTGTTTCTGTTACGTTCGGCAGGTTGTCAAACCCCCACCAGCTTTGATATTCATTAGGATAGTTTGTAAAATTATACCAGTTATAATATGGTGATTCTTTTGAATTATATGCACCCAAACTGTCATAATGACCGTATTTGTTAAAGTAAATACTGTCTGCACCTGTGTGGCTGAAAACACCGTCTAAAATAACCTTTATGCCCCTTTCTTTGCACAGCTTTGTAAATTCCTCGAATTGTTCATTTGTGCCAAAATATGGGTCTATATTCATATAATTGCCTGTGCTGTATCTGTGATATTCGGGACTTTCAAAAACAGGATTCAAGTATATGATATTTACACCCAAATTCTTGATATAGTCAAGATTTTCCATAATTCCCAAAATGTTACCGCCAAAGTAGTCATTTGCCTTATAGTCTGGATTACCATATATAAAGTCGGGGATATCGTACCAGTTTTCGTGTATGGTACGGGGATTTTTGGCAGGAAGAGGAGTGAATTTATCACTTCTGCAGAAGCGGTCGGGGAAAATCTGGTACATTATACCGCCCTTTGCCCATTCGGGAGTTTTAAAGTTGCTGTCATATACAGTCAGTTGCCATTCGGGCAACCAGTCTTCAATTACGGCAATACTGTCTTTTAAGCCTACAAATTTAATTTCATCATCACATTTAAGCTCAAATCTGTAAAAATACAAATCTGCCTTATCGAATTTTACCGTGCAGGAAAATATGTCAAAGTTGTCATATGTTCCTGTTTTTTGCATATTAATATATATTGGGGCTTCGGAGTTGTCCTGTCTGTACACAAAGGTGGCTGTATGTGCATTTTCACCAATATTAACGTGTATGGAAAAATTAACCTCCTGTGCATTGGAAACTGCACCAAAAGGCTTTTTAAACTCTTCAGACTTTGAATTATAACGTATTCTATCCATATTTTTCTCCCGATTATGATTGTCTATTTTAGAATACTATTTAATATATAATTTGTCAATAATGACTAATAAAAATTTTTTTACATTAAAATTTAATAAAAACTTATGCCAATAATTGTAAAAAACGTAAAAAAACTTTAAACTATATACAATTTTTACAATAAAGCTGTACATAAGTTTGCTTTTGTGATATAATATTCACAAAAAGAAATTATTTTTTTCTTATGGGAAATTACCACGTATGTAGTGTATAAATTTTCCCATATTACACAAAAGTATACTTTAATTCTCTCAAGATTGAGAGGCAGAGGAGCTAATGTGTTTTAAAAACACTTTTTTACAGGCAGGTGCATTATATGAGACAATTTCACAATGAAGATAACAACCTTGCCGAATATTTCTTTCACGAAGGTACTAACTATTGTGCATATGAATATTTCGGTTCACATATTATAGATGATTACTGTGTTTTCCGCGTTTGGGCACCAAAAGCCTACGATGTTTACGTTACGGGGTCATTCAATAATTGGAAAAAATACACCCACAAAGCGTACCGTATTACTGAAGGCGGGATTTTTGAGTGCATCATTGAGGGTGTAAAGGAATTTGATTCCTACAAGTATATCATAGTTGATGCCAACGGTGAGGAACATTTTAAGGCAGACCCTTACGGTTATCACAGCGAAACACGACCCGGCACAGCATCACGTGTTTATAACCTTGAGGGTTATCAGTGGAAGGATGCCAATTGGTTGGAAAACCGTGAAGCACCTTACAACGAGCCTGTAAGCATTTACGAAATGCACCTTGGCTCATGGAGAAGATATGCAGACGGCAACACCTTCAGCTACGAAAAAATAGCAGAGGAACTTATCCCCTACGTAAAAGGTATGGGCTTTTCACATATTGAACTTATGCCTGTTTCGGAATACCCCTATGATAAATCCTGGGGTTATCAGGTTACAGGTTATTATGCACCTACTTCCCGTTACGGTACACCAAAGGATTTGATGAAATTTGTTGACCTTTGTCACCAAAACGGCATCGGTGTAATTTTAGACTGGGTGCCTGCACACTTCCCGAAAGATGCTCAGGGGCTTTATGAATTTGACGGCAGTTATTGTTATGAATATGAAGACCCGCTTAAAAGAGAACATCCAGACTGGGGTACACGTATTTTTGACTACGGTAAAAATGAAGTAAGAAGCTTTCTTATATCCAACGCATGCTATTGGCTTGATAAATATCACATAGACGGCTTAAGAGTAGATGCAGTTGCATCAATGCTTTACCTTGACTACGGTAAAAAGGACGGGCAGTGGAGACCGAACAAGTACGGCGGCAACGGTAATATTGAAGCAAAGGAATTTTTGCAGAAGTTAAATACCAGAGTATTTTCTGAATTCAAGGGTGTAATGATGATAGCGGAGGAATCTACCGCATGGCCCATGATAACATATCCTGTTGAGGACGGTGGACTTGGCTTCAATTATAAATGGAATATGGGTTGGATGAACGATTCGCTTGTTTATATGAAGCAGGACCCATTCTTCAGAAAGGGTGTTCATAACAACCTTACATTCTCTCTGACATACGCGTTTTCCGAAAACTTTATTCTGCCGCTTTCACACGACGAGGTGGTACATGGTAAGGCATCACTTATAAACAAAATGCCCGGTGAATATGAAGATAAGTTTGCAAACCTTCGTGCATACCTTGGTTATATGTTTGCACATCCGGGTAAAAAGCTGTTGTTTATGGGCTGTGACATAGGTCAGTTTATTGAATGGAATGAAGAGCAGGAGCTTGACTGGAATCTGCTTGAATATGAAGCACACAGACAACACAAAAAGTTTGTGGAAGACCTTAATAAAACTTATAAAAAGAACAGTCCTCTCTGGGAGCTTGACACAACATGGGACGGCTTTGACTGGGCGGCTCTTGACGATGACAACAACAATATAATTTCCTTCTTCCGTAAGGATAAAAAGGGCAACAGTATTTTGGCTGTAAGTAACTTTTCATCTGTAGCTCAGGAAAATTATAAAATAGGCGTACCTAATAAGGGTATTTACGAAGAAATATTCTCCACCGACAACAAGGAATATGGCGGTAAGGGTACAGCAAACGGTAAGGTAACCGCAAAGACAGGGGCAATGCACGGACAAAAACAGTATATTGCACTTAACATCCCTGCATTTTCAACAACATACTTTTATAAAAAAGCCAGCAAAAAAAAGTCGACACAAAATACAGACAAATAATATATTTGGGGGTAATATAAATGACTACAAAAAAAGAAATGGTCGCAATGCTTTTGGCAGGTGGTCAGGGTAACAGACTTTATGTTTTGACCAACCAGCGTGCAAAACCAGCTGTGCCCTTCGGCGGAAAGTACAGAATTATTGACTTCCCGCTTTCCAACTGTGCAAATTCAGGTATTGATACCGTAGGTGTACTTACACAGTACAGACCGTTGGAGCTTAACTCCTACATAGGTAACGGTCAGCCATGGGATTTGGACAGAATGAACGGTGGTGTATATATTCTTCCGCCATATACAGGCAGTTCTGCTTCCTGGTACAAGGGTACTGCAAATGCTATTTATCAGAACATCAATTTTATTGAACAGTATGACCCTGAATATGTGCTTATCCTTTCGGGTGACCACATTTATAAAATGGATTATGATAAAATGCTTGATTATCATAAGGAAAAGAATGCCGATGCAACAATTGCGGTTATGGATGTGCCTATTGATCAGGCTTCAAGCTTTGGTATTATGAATACAAATGACGACTGGTCTATTTATGAATTTGAGGAAAAACCAAAGGAGCCTAAGTCTACAAAGGCTTCTATGGGTATTTATATCTTTAATTGGGATAAGCTTAGAAAATATCTTATCGAGGATGAAGAAAAGGGTGAAAATACATCCAATGACTTTGGTAAGGATATTATTCCTGCAATGCTTGCGGAAAATCAGAAACTTTTTGCATATCCCTTTGACGGCTACTGGAAGGATGTTGGTACGATAGACAGTCTTTGGGAAGCGAATATGGACCTTTTAAACCCTGCTATTGCTCTTAATATGTGGGACCCACTTTGGAGAATATATTCACGTCACAATGTGACAACTCCTCACTATATAGCAAAGGATGCAAAGATTGAAAATTCTATGGTTACAGAGGGCTGTTACGTAAACGGTAAGCTTAACTATTCTATTTTGTTCTCTGATGTAGAAGTTGATGACGGTGCAGAGCTTGACTATGCAGTAGTTATGCGTAACACAAAAGTAGGCAAGGGTGCAAAAGTACGCTATGCCATAGTTGCAGACGATGCAATTATTGAAGACGGAGCTGTTGTTGGTGCCGCACCTGAAAGCTATGACGGTCAGTGGGGTATTGCAGTTGTAGGTCAGGGTGCTGTTGTAAAATCAGGTCAGGTTGTAAAACCCGGTGAAATGATACAGCCTAATAGCGGAAGAGAGGAGTAAGATAGATATGAATGCTTTTTGTATTTTATTTGCAGACAGTAACGAAACTTTGGATTTAAGCGAGCTTTCCAACGAAAGAACTCTTGCTTCCGTACCTTTTGGCGGCAGATACAGACTTGTAGACTTTGTGCTTTCTTCATTGGTTGGCGCACAGATAAGAAATATTGGTATTGTTACACGTAACAACTACGGCTCACTTATGGACCATGTTGGTTGGGGAAAAGACTGGGATTTAAACCGTAAAAATGGTGGCATCAAATTCCTTACACCTTTCCTTACAACAAGTGAATATGCGGCTATAGGTAACAGAATTGAAGCTTTGAACAGTGTTATGGGCTACATTAAAAGTGCATTGCCTGAATACTGCATACTTTGTGATTCTAACGTGGTTATGAACATAGACCTTGAAAAGTTTATGGAATATCACGAGGAAAAGGGCGGAGATATTACATTTGCTTACACATCTATGTCTACAACTGCCAAGGAATTGGAAGTTATGCTTGATGAAAACGGCAAGCTTGTAGATACAATGTATCATCAGTATCCTCATGAGGAAAAGAAGAATATTCAGCTTAATATGATTGTTCTTAAAAAGGATTTACTTATTTCACTTATTGAAAAAGGCGTAACATACGGCTGGTATTCAATTAAGAAGGATGTTCTTGCTCATGGTTTTAATGATTATAATATCTACGGTTATAAGGTAGACGGTTACACATCTGTTATAAACAGTGTGGAAACATTCTACAAATCAAATATGGATTTGCTTAACAAGGATGTACGTCTTGAATTGTTTATGGGAAAAAATCCTATACTTACACGTATTAAGGACTCTGTTCCTACAATTTACGGTGATGGTTGTAATATTACAAATTCACTTATTGCAGACGGTTGTACTATTGATGGTACTGTTGAAAACTGTATAGTTTTCCGTGATGTTAAAATTGCAAAGGGTGCAGTTGTTAAAAATTCCATTATTATGCAGGGTACAATTATTTCCAAAGACGCATCATTAAACTGCGTAATTACCGACAAAATTGTTAATATTAGTGCAGGCAGAGTGCTTGCAGGCACAGAAACTATGCCGTTTATCATAAATAAAGGCAAGAATGTTTAAGGATATTTGTACATTATATACGTTGACAAAATATTATCAAAAATAGTAAAATATTAAGGTGCAATGATGTATTGTGCCTTAATATTGTTTTTTAATATCATTTAAGGAGGATAATCAATGAAAGTATTATTTGCTGCAGCTGAAGCATCACCTTATATTAAGGTTGGCGGTCTTGGCGATGTAATGGGCGGTTTGCCTAAGGAATTGGTCAGCAAAGGAATTGATGCAAGAGTTATACTCCCACTATATTCAGCAATAAAACCTGAACTTAGAAAAAAAATAAAATATGTTACAAATTGCTATGTGAATAACAGCTGGAGAAGCAGTTATTGCGGTATCTTTACTGCAGAGCATGAAGGAGTAACATACTACTTTATCGACAACGAACAGTATTTTAAACGTGATGTTATTTACGGTTCATACGATGACGGTGAAATTTTTGCATTCTTTTCACGTGCCGTTCTTGAGGTTTTGCCTACAATAGGCTTTATACCTGACATAATTAACGTAAACGACTGGCATACAGCTATGCTCCCTGTATATCTTAATGCGTATTACAGACACAGGGATGAATATAAATTTATAAAAACAGTTCTTTCAATTCACAATATTGAATTTCAGGGCAAATATGACCCGTACATTTTAGGTGAACTTTTTGGTCTTGATATTTCAATGAAACCACTTATGATGTACGATGGTGATGTAAATGTACTAAAGGGCGGTATAGAATCTGCGGATATTGTTTCAACAGTTAGTAAAAACTATGTAAATGAAATATTAAAGCCTCAGCATTCATTTGGTCTACACAACATTTTGAATGCAAGACGCGGTAAACTTCGTGGTATTATAAACGGTCTTGACACAGATGTGTTTAATCCTAAAACCGATAAACACATAAAGACAAATTATGATATTTCTACACTTCGCAACAAAAAGCACAACAAGGTTGCTTTGCAGAAGAGTATGGCTCTTGATACAGAGGCGGATGTACCTGTTATCGGTATGGTTACACGTCTTACAAAGCAGAAGGGATTTGACCTTTTCTATGACGTTATGGATATGATTGCAGACCTTCCTGTACAGATAGTTGTACTTGGCACAGGTGCACCTGAATATGAAGATATGATGCGTGGTTGGGAATACAGAAGACACGACAAGGTACGTGGTATTATCAAGTTTTCATCTGAAATTGCATCACAGGTTTATGCAGGCTCTGACTTGTTCTTAATGCCTTCAAAGTCTGAACCTTGTGGTCTTTCACAGATGATAGCTATGCGTTACGGTACTATTCCGATTGTTCACACAGTAGGCGGTCTTGTGGATACTGTTGAGCCTTATGACCCTACAACAAAGCAGGGTACTGGTATTACTTTCCAGAGCTACAATTCTTACGATATGCTTGATGCTATAAGGCGTGCAGTAGATTTGTATTACGATAAGAAAAACTGGCTTCAGGTACGCAAAAATGCAATGAGCAAGGATGTTAGCTGGAACCTTCCTGCACAAGAGTATATTAACATGTACAACGAGCTTGTCTGAGGAAATGTGAAAAATGCGCATACCGCAAAAAGAAGAATATTATATCGGCTCCCCTGTGTAAGGGGAGCTGGCAAATCAAAGATTTGACTGAGGGGTTGTTATTGTAGAAAAACCTGACGGTTTTCCTTTGAATTGTTCTTTTTGCTTTGAACAAACTTCACCTCTCGCTGTATAAAAATACAGCTTCGGGTAACCCTTCGGTTCAGTTTGTCCAATCTGCAACAATTTTCCCTATTTCCTTATCGGAAATGTGAAAAATGCGCACATCAAATTATGTTTTGAAAGATAAATTACTATATAGGAGTGAAATTTAGTTTATGGCAAAAATTACGGCGAAAGAATTTAAAGACAGAATTCAAAAATATATGGAGCTTAACTTCGGCAGTGATCTTAAAACAGGAAGTAAGCGTCAGGTTTACCAGGCTGTTTTGGGCGTTACTAACAGTATACTTGCTGAAAAGAAGTATAAGTATAACAAAAAGGTGGAAGAACAGGAAGCAAAGCAGGTTTACTATATGTCTATGGAATTCCTTGTAGGTACTTCCCTTCGCAACAACCTTTGGAATTTAGGTATTGAAAAAGATGTACGCGAAATGCTTTTGAAAAGCGGCTTCGATATTGAAGAGCTTTATGAAATGGAACCTGATGCAGGTCTTGGTAACGGCGGTCTTGGTCGTCTTGCATCCTGCTATATGGATTCTCTTACAAGCCTTGGTTACCCTGCAACAGGCTTTTCTATCCGTTACGAATTCGGTATCTTCAAACAAGTTATCGTTGACGGTTGGCAGATGGAATTTCCTGATGACTGGATTGAAATGGGTGGTAATTGGTTAATTCCAAGACAGGACGAGGCTGTGGAAGTTCGTTTCTTCGGTGAAGTTAACGAAAACTGGACAGACAACGGTCTTAAAACTGAACACGTAAACTATGTTCCTGTTACTGCTACACCTTATGACCTTTTAATTTCAGGATATGACACAGATGCTGTAAACACACTTCGTCTATGGGGTGCTAACAGTAAGCAGGGCTTTGATATGGACCTTTTTGCACAGGGTGAACACGGTAAGGCATCTGAAAAGGAAGCTATTGCAAGCTCTATTTCAAAGGTTTTATACCCTGCGGATGAACATTATAACGGTAAGTCTCTACGTGTTAAACAGCAGTATTTCTTTGTAAGTGCATCATTGCAGCAGATTACAAAGAAGCACTATAATAAATACGGTACATTCGACAACCTTGCAGACAAGGTAATTATTCACATTAACGATACACATCCGTCACTATGTATTCCTGAACTTATGAGAATACTTATGGATGACTATGGTTATCTATGGGATAAGGCGTGGGATATTTGTTGCAAAACATTGGCTTATACAAACCACACAGTTATGAGCGAAGCTTTGGAAAAATGGCCTGTTGACCTTATTAAGTCGCACCTTCCACGTATTTACACAATTATTGAAGAAATCAACAGACGTTTCTGTACAATGATTTTTGAAAAGCACAACCATTTTGCAGGTGCTCTTAACCAGATGTCTATTATTTCCGACGGCATGATTAAAATGGCTAACCTTTGTATGGCTTGCTGCTACAGCGTAAACGGCGTATCAAAGCTACATTCAGAAATTCTTAAGGACGATACTTTCAAGGAATTCCATCAGGTATTCCCTGACAAGCTTACAAACGTAACTAACGGTATCGCTCACAGAAGATGGCTTTGCCAGTCAAACCATCTTCTTATGGAACTGTTGGAAGAAAAAATCGGTACAGGCTTTGAAAAGGATCTTGCACAGATTGAAAAGTTCAACGAATTTGCAGATGACCCTGAAGTGCTGGAAAGACTTCGTGAAATCAAGTATGCCAACAAAAAACGCCTTGCAGACTACATCGCAAAGGCTAACGGTATTACAGTAAACTGTGATTCTATTTTCGACATACAGGTAAAACGTTTGCATGAATATAAGCGCCAGATGCTTAATGTTCTTCATATTATCTATATGTACAGAAAGATTAAGTTTGAAGGATTAAAGCCTCAACCAAAGACATTTATCTTTGCGGCTAAGGCTTCAAAGGGTTACTATATGGCTAAGGAAACAATCCGTATGATTTGCGCCCTTTCTGATATGATTGAAAAGGATCCTGATGTACGTGATTACATTAAGGTTGTGTTTATTGCCGACTACCGTGTATCTTTGGCAGAAATCATCATCCCTGCTGCTGATATTTCTGAACAGATTTCTCAGGCAGGTAAGGAAGCATCAGGTACAGGTAACATGAAGCTTATGATTAACGGTGCCGTAACTTGCGGTACTATGGACGGTGCTAATGTGGAAATTTACGAATCTGTAGGTCCGGACAATATCTTTATTTTCGGTCTTACAACACCACAGGTTAATGAGCTTTATGCACGTGGCTACAACCCACGCACATATTATGATTCAAATAAGGATATCCGCGACGTTATGGAATTTATTAAAAACGGCGGTATCAACGGTCAGAAGTTTGATGCTATCTATGATAGTTTGATGAACAAAGACCCATATATGTGCTTTGCAGACTTCGCTTCATATTGCGAAATTCACAACGAAATAGACAGGGTTTATGCAGATAAAGACACATTTACAAAAATGTCACTTAAGAATATTGCAAATGCAGGTATGTTTGCTGCAGACCGTAGCGTAACAGATTATGCAGAAAATATATGGCACACAACCCCTGTTAAATAATTCGAGAGATGTAAAAACAGCGCAGAACGCAAAAAGAAGAATATATATTTTGTAGATAAAAGGGAGAAACTCAAAAATGAGTTTCTCTTTTTTAAGTATCTTTTTGCTATGAACAAATGTTCGCCTGCGGAGTATCGCATACACCTTTGGCTTGGTTTGTTTACTCTGACAGATTTTTCCTATCAGCTTGGTGATGTAAAAATAGTTACCCTTGTTTTTTGTCAAAATCTCTTGTAAAACATTGTAAAAGGTGATAAAATATAATAGGGTGATTTTTTGCGTATTGCAGAGGTTGTAATAGCCAATAACAGCAGAGAACTTAATAAAAAATTCTCATACCTTGTTCCTGATGATATGAATGTTTTGCCGGGAGCAAGAGTTGTTGTGCCCTTTGGCAGAGGCAACAAAACTATTGATGGTATTGTAACCGGCTTTGTGGATAAATCAAACTTTACAAAATTAAAGGAAATCACAAGGGTTATTGATGAAAAGCCTCTTTGTACACCTAAGCTTTTAGAACTTGCAGAATACATACAGCGTACAAGCATTTGTACATATTATCAGGCACTAAGATTAGTTGTGGCATCTGGCACAAAAATTAAGACCACACGTTGGATAACACTTCTTAATACTGATATAGATATAGAAAAGCTAAGCGGCAGGTCTGCATCTAAAAAGAAGCTTTTGGAAATACTTGCAGATGCTGGTGGTACTGTTGACTACGGTGCTGTTGCCTGGGTATCTAATGTTAATACGGCAATAAAGTCTTTGGAAAAGGACGGTATAATTTCACTTGATGATACCATTGCCCAAAATGTTAAAAGCAAGCTTGTACGTATAGTACGCCTTACGGATATGGCAGAATATACTGAGGATTGGTCTGCATTGCATAAAAAAGCACCTAAGCAGTTTAAGATGCTTGAAATTTTAAGACAGACAGGTGACGTTGCGGCGGCGGATATTGTAATGTTTTCCGAAGGGTCATATGCGGCACTTAATGCTTTGGAACAAAAGGGTATAGTAGAATTTTACGACCTTAAGGTTTACCGCAATGCCTTTGAGGCTTCAAAATACCAGAAGACCGAAAAAAAGGTGCTTACAAATGAACAGCAGTCAGTTTTGAACGGTCTTATAGAAAACCACAAAAAAGGCGATACAAAGCCTAATTTGATACGCGGTGTTACCGGAAGCGGTAAAACAGAGGTATTTTTACAGATTATTGAATATTATATAAATATGGGTAAACAAGCTATAGTGCTTGTACCTGAAATTTCACTTACTCCACAGATGGTAGACCGTTTTGTTGGTCGTTTTGGTGACAAGGTAAGTGTTTTGCACAGTGCACTTTCCGCAGGGGAAAAGTTTGACGAATGGAACAAGATTTTAAACGGTGAGGTTTCCGTTGCCATAGGTGCAAGAAGCGCAGTGTTTGCACCCTTTGAAAATTTGGGTATAATTATAATTGACGAAGAACACGAAACTACCTATAAATCCGACAATTCACCAAGATATGATGCAAAAAGGGCGGCAATGTACCGCTGTAAAAACGAGGGTGCAATGCTGGTTATGGCATCTGCTACACCTTCTGTAAGCACATATTACAGAGCAAAGACAGGTATGTACAACCTGTATGAAATGAAAAACAGACATAACCTTATGTCTATGCCTAAAATTGAAACGGTGGATATGCGAGAGGAATTAAGAGCAGGCAACATAAGTGTTTTCAGCCGCAGACTGTTGGAGGAAATTGATAAAAATATTTCCTGCGGTCAGCAGACGATTTTATTTTTAAACCGCAGAGGTTTTAACAGCTTTGTTATGTGCCGTGACTGCGGTGAAGCTATAAAGTGCCGTAACTGCAGTGTTTCTATGACATATCACAAAAATTCAAATGTTTTAAAGTGTCACTATTGCGGTTACGAGCAGGCAATTCCTAAAATATGCCCTGCATGTGACGGTACGCATATACGCTATATGGGTACGGGCACAGAAAAGGTAGAAGAAGAAATTGCAAAAATTTTCGGTGAAAATTCCTTTGTGCGAATGGATGCAGATACTACATCGGGCAAAAATTCTCACGAGGCTATTTTAAACAGATTTCAAAATGAGAAGATACCCATTTTGCTTGGTACACAGATGGTTACAAAGGGGCTTGATTTTCCTAACGTAACATTGGTTGGTGTATTAGCGGCGGATATTTCACTTAATATAGACGACTTTCGTGCAGCAGAGCGTACATTCGGGCAGATAACCCAGGTGTGCGGACGTGCAGGCAGAGGTGATATAGAGGGCAGGGCTATTGTGCAGACTTATCAGCCTGAACACTATGCTTTGGAATTTGCCCAAAGTCACGATTATGAAAGCTTTTACGAAAATGAAATTACAATAAGGGAAATGCTTAAAAACCCGCCCTTTAATGATTTCGTTTTACTTATGATGCAGGGCGAAAAGGAAGAGAGTATTATACACGAGCTTGGACGTATTGCAAACAGATTACGTTCAAGAGGTCTTACGGTTATGGGTCCTGTACCTGCACCTTACAGCAGAATAAAAAATAAATACAGATGGCGTATTATACTACGCCACAAAAAGGCGTCGGAGCTTTTAGATTTGCTCCACACCATAGCAGATTATTATGCGAAAAGTGATAATCAGCTTTTTATAGATATAAATCCAAACTCAATGAATTAGGAGGATACTTAAATGGCAATAAGAACTATTGTAAAGGTTGGTGACCCTGTACTTACAAAAAAGTGCAGAGCTGTTGAAAATATAGACGAAAGAATTATAGCCTTACTTGACGATATGATAGATACACTATACGATTCAGGCGGTGTAGGTCTTGCGGCACCTCAGGTGGGGATTTTAAAAAGAATTGCCGTAATTGATATAGGTGACGGACTTATAGAGCTTATAAACCCTGAAATTGTAGCTGAAGAAGGTACACAGAATGACCTTGAAGGTTGCCTTAGTCTGCCAGGTAAATGGGGGTATGTAGAAAGACCTAAAAAGGTTACTGTACGTGCTATGGACAGAACCGGTGACATGTACGAATATGATGGCGAAGATTTGTTGGCGCGAGCTTTTTGCCACGAGCTTGAACACCTTGATGGTATTTTATTTTCAAGTCATGTAAGTGAATTTGTAGAACCTGAAAAATAATAGGAGAACAATTATGAAAGTTATGTTTATGGGTACGCCCGACATTGCAGTACCTTGTTTGGAAGCTTTAATAGAAAAGCACGAAGTAGTGTGTGTAGTTACACAGCCTGACAAACCGAAAAACAGGGGGCAGAAAATGGAAATGTCACCTGTAAAGGAAGTTGCCTTAACACACGGCATAGATGTTTTGCAACCTACAAAGTTTAAAGATGAAGCATTTTTGCCTGAGCTTGAAAAGTATAATCCCGATGTTATAGTGGTTATAGCATACGGCAGAATTTTGCCGAAATACGTTTTGGAATATCCAAAGCACGGGTGTATAAATGTCCACGCCTCATTACTTCCCAAATACCGTGGTGCGGCACCTATACAGTGGTGCATCGTAGACGGTGAAAAGGTTACGGGCGTAACAACAATGCTTATGAATGAGGGGCTTGATACAGGTGATATGCTCCTTAAGAAAGAAATAGAAATAACAGATACAATGACAGGTGGAGAACTACATGACAAAATGGCTGAGATGTGCCCTCGTCTGCTACTTGAAACCTTGGATAAAATTGACAAAATAGTACCTGAAAAACAAGATGATTCACTTTCCTGCTATGCGTCTATGATAGATAAGTCTATGACTGTTATTGACTGGACAAAAAATGCCAGGGAAATTGTGAATTTGATACGTGGTATGAACCCATTCCCAGCCGCAAGAACTACTGCAGACGGCAAGCTTTTAAAAGTGTTTGTTGCAGAGGTTGGAACAGCAAAAGGTGAATGTGGCAAGGTGTTGGACTTTACAGGCGGAATAGTGGTAGGATGCGGTGACGGCTCCGTAATTCTTACAGAGGTACAGCCTGAAGGTAAAAGAAGAATGAGTGCAAAGGATTATTTGCTTGGTAATAAAATTAAAGTGGGAGATTTGCTTATATGACAGCAAGACAGCTTGCTTTGAAGGTGTTGTATGAAGTTGAAAAAAACGGTGCATACCCCGGAATAGAGCTTAAAAGACAATTGTCTGCATCTGATCTTTCTGCTGTAGACAAGGGTTTTGCAACAGAGCTTGTGTACGGAGTTTTGAAAAACCGCACAAGACTTGACTTTATAATTTCAAAGTATAGTAAACAAAAGCTAAAAAAAATATCCGACTGGATTATAAATATTCTCCGTATGGGTGTTTATCAAATTATCTTTCTTGATAAAATACCTTTAAGTGCGGCGGTTAATGAAAGTGTAAAGCTTGCCAAACGTTATGGTCATCAGGCATCAAGTGGTTTTGTGAACGGAGTTTTACGAAATGTAGGCAGAAACGGAGATGTGGAATATCCAAAGGGAAGAGATTATTATGAAATTTTTTATTCTCATCCAAAGTGGCTTGTGGATATGCTTTTTGACCAATACGGTGACGGTGCAAAGACAATTATTGAAAACAACAACAAAGTGCCCTCAACAACCGTAAGAGTAAATGTTTTAAAGACAACGGCTGATGACATTATAAAGTCATTGACCGAAAAAGGTATAACTGCAGACAAAACGGAATGTGAAAATGTTATTAAAATTACGGGCTTTGGCGATATTTCAAAATTGCCGGAGTACACAGGCGGGCTTATAACACCGCAAGGGTTAAGTTCTTACATGGCGGCAGATGCCGTAAATCCAAAAAAGGATGAAGTTATAATGGACTTGTGCTCTGCACCGGGCGGTAAAACCACTGCAATGGCAGAAATGTGCGGCGACGGTGCGAAGATATATGCCTTTGATTTGTTTGAGCATAAAATTGAGCTTATAAAAAACAATTGCAAAAGATTGGGTATAAAAGGCGTTACTGCAAAGGCACATGACGGTACGGTGCTTATGGATGAATATGTTGGTAAAGCTGATAAAATACTTGCAGACGTGCCCTGCAGCGGACTTGGCATAATACGTAAAAAGCCCGACATAAAATGGAACAAGGAAACAACGAGTTTTGACGCAATTATAAGTATTCAGAAAAAGATACTTAAAAATGCGGAAAAATATCTTAAAAGTGGCGGTATTCTGGTGTATTCCACCTGTACCGTAAATAAAAATGAAAACGAAAATATTGCATCTGAATTTGCAGAAAAATATAATTTTAAAATAGATACAATGCAGACGGTTTTACCCGATGAAGAACACGACGGATTTTTTATCTGCAAAATGATAAAGGAGTAATTATGGAAAAGGTTATAAAGGAAATAAATGCACTTGCAAAAAAACAGCGTGAAGTAGGACTTACTGAGGAAGAAAAGGCGAGGCAGGCAGAGGTAAGAAAAATATATATTGAAGCTGTAAAAAAGAATTTCAGAGGTCAGCTTGATAACATAAGGGTTGTTGATAAAGATGAAACGGTTCACTAGAAAGTCATTCGGCATAATTGTTTTTTTGATTGTGGCTGTAATTTTCTGTATCAGCCGTTTATCGTATTTTGATGAAAAGTTTAAGACCACAGATGAGATTAATGTAATATATGTTGACGTGGGGCAGGCAGACTGTGAGGTTATAATGCTTCCCGACGGCAGAAATGTAATTGTTGATGCGGGCAAAAACGATACAGAGGATGAACTTGTTGAAAAGCTTAGGGGATACGGTATTCAAAGGTTCGATTATGTTATTGCCACACATCCTCACGAGGATCATATAGGCGGTATGGATAAGGTTATAGACAGCTTTGAAATAGGCTGTGTATATATGCCTGATGCGTCTTCAAATACCGATACATTCAATGATATGCTCAACAGCATTGAAAACAAAAATGTAAAGGTAGTTAAGGCAAAAGCAGGAGTTTCTGTTATAGATGAAGAAAATATTAATATGGTATTTGTAGCACCTAACAGTGACAAATACGAGGAAACAAACAACTATTCCGCAGTTTTAAGACTTACATATGGCAAACGCTCATTTTTATTTACAGGTGATGCAGAATCTGTGTCTGAAAAAGAAATGCTTGAAAATGGTATGGATATAAGTGCAGATGTGTTGAAGGTAGGGCATCACGGAAGTTCAACAAGCTCTACAAAGGATTTTATAAAAGCGGTTAATCCCGAATATGCAATAATTGAAGTGGGTGAAGGTAACAGTTACGGTCATCCACATGATGAAATTTTGGATGTGCTTGAGGGTATTGAAATTTACCGTACTGATATTCACGGTGATATTACTGTGAAATGTGACGGTGTTGATATAAAAATAACAACTTAAGGCAGTGAGGGAAATAATGATTAATTTAAACGACCTTACCTTGGTTGAACTGCAAAATGCACTTGCGGAAATAGGTGAGCCTAAATTCCGTGCAAAACAAATTTTTAAATGGTTTGCACGAGGTGTTACAAGGCTTGAGGAAATGACGGATATATCCGCTAAAACCAAGGAGAAAATTAAAGAAAATTATAATATTTGCAATGTTGACGTGTGGCAGAGGTTTGATTCCAAGCTTGATGAAACCAAAAAGTTTCTTATGGAGCTTGATGACGGCAACATAATAGAAACCGTTGCGATGTTTTACAAGCACGGTATAACTGTTTGTATTTCCACACAGGTAGGCTGTAATATGGGCTGTAAATTCTGTGCCTCTACCATAGGTGGTAAATGCAGAAACCTTACGGCAGGTGAAATTTTGGGACAGGTTGCAACAGTACAGCGTAACCTTGGTACGCGAATTTCAAACATTGTTTTAATGGGTATTGGTGAACCGCTTGATAACTATGCGAATGTTCTTAACTTTTTGAAAAACGTGAATGATGAAAATGGTATGTGTATAGGCTACAGACACATTTCTCTTTCTACCTGTGGGCTTGTTGATAAAATAAACATCCTTGCAGAGGAAAATATTCCAATAACATTATCTGTATCACTTCACGCAGCCGATAACGAAACAAGAAATAAAATTATGCCCGTAAACAAAAAGTACAAGGTTGAAGAGCTTATAAAAGCCTGCAGAGATTATCAGGGCGTTACGGGAAGGAGAATATCCTTTGAATATATTTTGATAAATCAGCTTAACGATACAAAACAACATGCAGAAACACTTATGAAAATAACTAAGGGTATGCTTAGTCATATAAACCTTATTCCTGCAAATTTTGTTAAGGAAAGCGAACTTAAAAAGAGCACTCCCGAAAGGGTTAAGGCTTTTAAGCAGTATCTTGAAAACGGTGGTTTAACCGTTACGGTAAGACGAGAGCTTGGAAGCGATATTTCCGCATCATGCGGTCAGTTAAGGCGAAAACACAGTACAGAGAGGTAAATGTTATATGAAAATGTATGGTGCTACAGACATCGGTCTGGTACGAGCGACAAATCAGGATAAGTTTTATATTGATAAATCCGCAAAGTGGGCGGTGGTCGCAGACGGTATGGGAGGCCATAACGGCGGTGAAACCGCAAGTGCTTTGACAGTGGAGGAAATTAAAAAATCCATGCTTCAGGGTGTGGGGATTAAAGAATCAATTATAAATGCCAACGCCCTGGTATACAAGGCAGCGGTTGAAACTCCCGGTCTTTTGGGCATGGGTACAACGGTTGTGCTTTGTGAAATATTGGGCTCTACCGCAAATATTGCCTATGTGGGTGACAGCAGAGCTTATATATACAGCGGTGGTGTTTTAAAGCAGATTACAAAAGACCATTCTATTGTACAACAGCTTATTGATTGCGGCACTATTACAGAGGAGCAGGCAAAATACCATCCCCAACGTAATCTTATTACCCGTGCGGTAGGTACTGAAAAAAATATCCTTGTAGACTGTGTTTCACAGGAACTTTCGGCAAATGATTACATACTTGTTTGCAGTGACGGACTTAGTTCCTATGTTAAAGAAAGTGAAATCACAGATATACTTGCAAATACCAAAACAAGTGAGGTTGCCGAAAAGCTTATTGATGCGGCTAACCGAAGCGGCGGTAAAGACAACGTTACAGTAGTGCTTATTAAAGCGTAGGAGGAAGTTTTAATGATTGGTATGATTTTAGGTAATAGATATGAAATATTAAAAGAAATCGGCAGCGGTGGTATGGCTAATGTATATCTTGCACATTGCCGTCTGCTTAACAGAAATGTTGCAGTTAAAATTTTAAAGAGTGAATTTGTTAATGATAAGGAATTTTTGGAAAGATTCAACAAGGAAGCTCAGGTTGCCGCAACAATTTCAAGCCCTAATATTGTTAATGTGTACGATGTTGGCCACGATGGTGATATTCACTATATTGTTATGGAATATGTGGAAGGTCATACACTAAAGGAATATATTGATGCAAACGGCATGCTTTCCTGGCAGGAAACTGTTGAGTATGCAATTCAGATTTGCTCCGCACTTGACAGAGCTCATAAAAACGGTATTATTCATCGTGATATAAAGCCTCAGAATATTATACTTACAAATGATGGTGTACTTAAAGTTACAGACTTTGGTATAGCCCGTGCCACTTCCAACGAAACTACAAATGTTGGCGAAAGTACAATGGGCTCCGTACACTATTTTTCGCCTGAACAGGCAAGAGGCGGATATACCGATGCTAAAAGTGACATATACTCATTGGGTATAGTTATGTATGAGCTTATAACAGGCATACTTCCCTTTAACGGTGAAAGCCCTATTGCAATTGCAATCAAGCATATGCAGGAAAAACCTGTAAGCCCTAAGGAGTTTAATGTTTCAATTCCTCTTTCGGTGGAATCTATTATCTTAAAGGCTATGAGCAAGGAGCAAAGCTTAAGATACCAGTCTGCAGAGGAAATGCTTGCAGATCTTAACAGAGTTATTCAAAGACCTACGGAGCATATAATTTCTGATATTCCGGTTAATTATGGTGATACAATTAAAATGGAACCCGTAAAGCCTGAAACCAGGGCTACATCTGAGGAAAAAACCGAAACCGGTGAAAGTACCATGCGCAGACCGGTACATAGTGATGGCAAGAAAAAGCCTTCAACAGTAAAAAATCCGGAAGAAAAAGGCACAAAGACTGCTGTTGCCCTTGCTATAATTTCTTCATTTGCTGTTATTTTTCTGGCGTTGTGTCTGGTTTTATGGGGTGTGACCGGAGGCTTTAACAGCTGTTCGAATAAGGTGCTTGAGGTTCCTAATTTTATGGGTATGAGCTACAAGGATGTTGTAGAAAAATACGACATAGAAAACGGCGGCGACTTTAAGATTGAAATTATTGAAGAAAAGAGCGACATGAAAGAGGGTAGTGTATTATCACAGGATCCCGAACCCGGTGAACAGTTGAAGAATAGCCGTACAGTAACTATTACCGTTGCAGTACCTTTTGACAGCTTTATGATGCCTGACCTTATAAACAAAACTGAAAAGCAGGCTTTAAAGGAACTTTCGGATTATGAAAAGGATTACGATATTTCTGTAAATACAGTTGAACAGCCTACTACCGAAGATAATGAAATTGGTAAGGTTTTGAAAACAGACCCTGAGGCAGATACTATGGTTGAGAAGGATGCTGAAATAACCATTTACATTGGTGTTAAGGGTGTTAAAATGGAGAAAATCGATGGTATAAAGCTTGGTGATGCAAAGAAATGGATGGAAGAAAATGGTCTTGTGCTTGCCGATACAGATCCTATTCTGGCACCTGACAACTATATTGTTATAGGCGTATTTGTTGAAGATGAGGATGCAATAGATGGTAAAAAAGCTGTGTATGAAAATGATATTGTTGCAGAAGGGGCAAATATATACCTGCAACTTACCAAGGGTGCAGAAACCGGAAAAGTTAAAAACATTACTGTAAATCTGCCTACCGACAGAGAATATACTGATGTCAAGGTTTTGCAGGATGGTGTAAAGATTTATGACCAAAGACACCGTACTGATGATGAGTCAATATCATTTAATGCTCAAAAACCCGCATCTTCAAATAAAAGTATAATAAAAATTTACTTTGACGGTGAGCTTTCAATGGAACTGGAGGAAACCTGGGACTGATTATGACAAACGGAGTTATAGTTAAAGGAATTGGTGGTTTTTACTATGTGTCTACTCAAAAGGGTATTGTAGAGTGCCGTGCAAGAGGAAAGTTCCGCAAGCAGGGCATTAAGCCTACGGTAGGTGACAGAGTAAAAATCACTATTGTAAATGAAAATACAATGGAGGGTGCTGTTGAGGAAATTGAGGAACGTAAAAATGTCCTCATCAGACCACCTGTTGCAAATATTGAGTGTATTGTTATTGTTGTTGCGGCAACAAAGCCTCAGCCAGACTTTTTTATGATTGATAAGCTTATTTTAAATGCCGAAAGTAAGGGGATAGAGGTGCTTGTTGCAGTTAACAAAACAGACCTTGAGTCCGCAGATGAAATAAAGGCTGTTTATGAAAAAGCAGGTTATAGTGTAATACCTGTATGTGCAAAAACAAACTTTGGCGTAGATGAGCTTAAGGAAAAAATAAAGGGCAAAATTACTGCCTTTGCAGGTAACAGCGGTGTTGGTAAATCAAGCCTTTTAAACCATTTCGGGCTTTCGCTTGACGTAGGTGATGTAAGTAAAATTGAACGCGGCAAGCATACCACACGTCATGTTGAGCTTTTTGAGCCGTCATCGGGGAGTTATGTTATGGATACTCCCGGTTTCAGTATACTTGAAATTACGGATATTCAGGCAAATGATGTAAAAAAATATTTTAGTGAAATTGCAGCATTAGACGGCAAGTGCCGTTTTGCTGACTGTAATCATTTTGGTACAAAATCCAAAGACTGCGCCGTAGCGGAAGCTGTGGAAAAGGGCGAAATTGCACCAAGCAGATATGAAAGTTATAAACAATTATATGAAACATTAAAGGAGATAAAGACATGGGAAAAATAAAAATATCACCATCACTTTTGTCAGTCGATGTAGGTAACATGGAAAGAGATGTAAAAAAGCTGGAGTCTGTTACAGACTATTTTCACATTGATGTAATGGATGGTCACTTTGTGCCTAATTTAGGCTTTGGTGTATTTATTGTAAAGGGGCTTAAAAAGGTTACGGATATTCCTTTGGACGTTCATCTTATGATTGAAAAGCCAAGCAAATATATAGAACCCTTTATAGATGCAGGTGCGGATATTGTAACCGTTCATGTGGAAGTAGATGACGATATTTTGTGGTGCCTTAAAAAAATTAAGGAAATGGGCAAAATTTCAGGACTTGCACTTAACCCCGATACAGACCCTCAAAAGTTAAAACCTTACCTTGAATATACGGATTTGGTGCTTCAGATGACAGTTTTCCCGGGCTTTGGCGGACAGAGTATGGTGGAGGATGCCATTAAAAATATTTCTGTAATACGCAGTATGATTGGTGATAAAATGCTTGAAGTAGACGGCGGTATTACAGCCGAAAATGTTCACGTTCTTACAAAAGAAGGTGCAGACGTTATAGTAAGCGGTTCAGGTATTTTTAAATATGACGACATTGCTGATGCAACTGTAAAACTGCGTGAAAGCGCAGTAGGAGGACAGAAAAAATGAGTAGGAGAGCTTTTATATATGCGGCAGGTGAATACACTGCAGACGATATAAAACTTTATAAAAGAATTATCCCCAAGGATGACGACCTTATAATATGTGCAGACGGTGGTTACGATTCACTTTACTTTACAGGTATTGTACCGCACATTATAATTGGTGATTTTGACTCTGTAAAGGTTAATGTACCTAAGGAAATTCCTACTGTAAAATATCCTGCAAATAAGGATAAAACAGACCTTGAAATATGTGTTGATTATGCATTGGAGCAGGGTTGTGATACTGTGTTTATATTGGGTGCACTGGGCGGAAGAATGGACCATACAATGGGTGCTTTATGTACACTTAAATATGCTATGGAAAAAGGCGTAGATGCACTGATTTTAAACGGTAAATCAAGAATTTACCTTGTGGACAAGGAAGTGGAAATACCCCGAGAAAAGTTTGACTATGTTTCACTTATACCCTGTACCGAAAGGGTAACGGGCGTTTATTCTTTAGGTTTAAAGTATGAACTTAACGGCCGTGACCTTGTAAAGAGCAGCAGTCTTGGTATAAGCAATGAATTTTACAACAACACAGCAAAAATAAAAATTGAATCAGGACTTTTGTACGTCATCTGTACACAGGAGTAACACAAAAGGCACCCACCTCATATAGTGTAGTATAGGAGGGGTGCCTTTGATTTTTTCATGTATGGTTATTGTCTGTATTATAGCAGCTTTCAGCCTTGGAGTATTGTTTGCTCTGGCACTGCCTGCGTGGTTTTTGGTAGTTGTGCAGTCGGTGCTTATAATAACACTGGTTGTTATAATATTCAAACCAAAACGCCGTAAATTTTAAGGAGGTCTTTTTATGAAAATTGTTGTGTTCAAAATGCCTAAGATGTTCAGAGGGATAGTAAAAAAGATTTTGAAAATGGACTGATACATAAAAAAGTAGCAAAACAAATATGTTTTGCTACTTTTTTGTTATTTGTTTTTATTGTAAATATCCATAAGTCCTTTTAAAAGTAACTCATCATCAACGGCGATTTTGCTTTTGCAAAGGGGTACAATAGCTTTTGCCAGACCGCCTGTTGCAACAACGGTTACCTTTTCACCAAGTTCTTTTTCTATGTTTTCAATAAAACCGTCTATTCCATAGGCAGTACTGTATAATATACCGCTCTTCATACAGTCTACGGTATTTGTACCTATGAATTTTTTAGGTGGTTCAAGACCTATTTCAGGAAGCTGGGAAGTACCGCTTGAAAGCGATTTCAGTGAAAGTCTTACACCTGGTAAAATCATACCGCCAAGCAAGTCTTTTTTGCTATTTATAACCGTAATTGTTGTAGCTGTTCCAAAGTCTATTACAACCAAGGGTACGGGGTATTCCGCCAATGCTGCAACTGCACCTACCACAAGGTCACTACCTAACTGTGCAGGGTTGTCAACCTTTATGCTAAGACCAGTTTTTACACCTGGACCCACAATTACAGAATCTTTATTTGTGATTTTTGCTATGGCATTATTCACAATTGTTGTAATTTCAGGTACAACAGATGAAATAATAGAGCCTTCAATTTTCTTTAAATCTATTCCGTAAAGCTCAAGTACGTTTTTAAAGGAAATTGCATATTCCAAAGCCGTAGCAGTCTTTTTTGTGGAAAGACGTTCCGTAAATATAATTTTTTTATCTTCAAAACAACCTATAACAATGTTTGTGTTACCTATATCTATTGCAAATACCATTGATTTATCCTCACTGTTTATTTTTTAACCGCTTTTAATATTCTCACAATTATTGGTGAAAATACAATGTTTACTGCAAGTTCAACCAAAAAGTTTAAGCCTACAAGGACAACAATCATATAAGCACCTACGTTTGTGCCACCTGCCCACTCTGTAACTGTAGGCATAAAGAACAGTAAGCAACCTATTAAAAATATACCTGTGTTAATCACAGGACACACCAATGCGGCAACAAATGTTGAAAAATATGTGCTGTTTTTAAAAAGCTTCATTGCGCCTTCATATGCAAGTCCTGATAAAAGACCGCACAGTGTACCCTTTGCCAAAACTGTAAGTATTGTACCCGGTACGTTAACCGCTAAAAACAAAGCAGCATCACCGCTTAAAAGCACTGCGAGTCCGAATACAAAGCCAAGCCATGCACCAACCCATTTCCCGCAGGTTGCTGTTCCAATAACTATGGGAATCAACACCAATGAAATGGCAAAGGGTCCGAACTTTACAAATGAACCCATAAGCTGAAGTATGACTACCAATGCCGTCAAAACGGCGCCCATTACCAATGTCTGTGCAGACATGGATTTTGTGTTTTTCATATTAAATTCCTCCTTGTTAATGTTCCCTTTTGGGATACAGTACAGGTAAAGTATAACATTTTTTTTCTTGTTTTGCAATAGTTAATGCATTTATTGACATATATTTTCATTTAAAGTATAATAAAAATATGTATGATACCATATTGGTTCAGGAAGCTTTATCGGTTGAAATTACATCCTTTATATGATACAATTATAATATATTTTTTTAGGAACAAATCATGAAAGAGGTTTAAAAAATGCAAAGAAAAAGCGGTGTGCTTATGCACATTTCATCATTATACGGTAATTATTCAATAGGTAGTTTCGGTAAGTCTGCAAAGGAATTTGTGGACTTTCTGGCAGAATGTAAGTTTTCATACTGGCAGGTTTTGCCCTTTTGTATGGCGGACGACTGTAATTCACCTTATCAGTCATATTCCACATTTGCGGGAAATCCCTATTTTGTGGATTTGGACATTTTAAAATCAAAGGGTATTGTTACCGATGCAGAGCTTGAGGCTCAGCGTCAACAACAGCCTTACAGTGTTGAATACGTAAAGCTTTACCATACAAGACTTAACTTTTTGAAAGAAGTTTCAAAACGTGTAAAATATGTTAATGATGTCAATAATTTTATAGAAGAGAACCCATATCTTAAGCAATTTTGCGAATTTATGGCTTTAAAAGAGGCTAATGACAACAAGCCATGGGCAGAATGGGAAAACACATCATACAGTGAAGAAACACTGTTTATGTGGAAGTTTATTCAGTACGAATTTTTTACACAGTGGGCAGATGTTAAGGAATATGCAAACAACAAGGGAATAAAAATTATAGGGGATATTCCAATTTATGTATCACTTGACAGTGCAGATGTATGGGCAAATAAAGAGCAGTTTTTACTTGATGAAAAGAATGTGCCTTTATGCGTAGCAGGTGTACCGCCTGATTATTTCTGTGAAGACGGTCAGCTGTGGGGCAACCCTATTTACAACTGGGATGCTATGAGCAAAAACGGCTACAAATGGTGGACGGACAGAATCAAGCATATGACAAATATGTTTGACGGGGTACGTATTGACCATTTCCGTGGTCTTGAATCCTTCTGGGCAGTACCTTACGGTGAAAAGACAGCTAAAAACGGTAAATGGGTAAAAGGCCCCGGTATGGAGCTTATAAACAAGATTAACGAGGTTGTTTCTGACAGACTTATTATGGCAGAGGATTTGGGTGAAATTACACCAGAGGTTGAACAGCTTGTAAAGGACAGCGGTTACCCGGGTATACGAGTGTTCCAGTTTGGCTTTTTGGGTGATTATGACAACCCGCATATGCCGCATAATTATTGCAACAACTGCGTTGCATACACAGGCACACACGACAACAACACCTTGCTTGGCTATCTTTGGGAGCTTGATGAGGGCAACAAAAAACGTATGCTTGAATATTGCAACTACCATTCATCTGACTGGGAAAGAGGTTATGACAGTATTTTGCGTTCTATGTTTGTAAGCTGTGCAGGACTTGTAATTTTTCCTATTCAGGATTTGCTTGGCTACGGCTCGGATACTCGTCTTAACATCCCGGGCAAGGCAGACGGTAACTGGCAGTTCAGAATTGCAAAAGAACAATTACAAAGCATAGACAAAAATAAGTTCAGACATTTTAATGAACTGTATAAACGCGGCTAGAAATTTGTAGGGTGCAGCCTTCAGGATGCACCGTAACGGTACGTCGGACACTGCCGTACCCTAAATATCCGTAGAAATTGTGAGGTAAATATATGCACCAATTTTTAAAAGATTTGGTTACAAACAAAAAAGTTTTAATATTAGGCTTTGGCAGGGAAGGGCGTTCCACATACAACGTTATAAAGGATATGCCCTGTCAAATTGGTATAGCGGATAAAAATGACGTTACCTTTGACTGTGATGCGAAATTTATAATCGGTGACGATTATCAAAAGGCTATATATGAATATGATTTGATATTCAAAAGTCCCGGTATAGTTTTGGAAGACCAAAGTGAAAGGGTACTTTCCAAGATAATTGCTCAAGCAGACTGTATGATAAAAAGATATAAACATCAAATTATCGGCATAACGGGTACAAAGGGTAAAAGTACCGTTACTACCCTTACTTATCACATTTTAAAAAATACTGTGGGCAACTGTATACTTGTGGGTAACATAGGTATACCTGCCTTTGATATGCTTGATGAAATTGACGAAAACAGTATATTGGTATATGAATTTTCATGTCACCAGCTTGAATATGCACCTTGCTCACCACATACAGCTGTACTTTTAAACATTTTCCCCGAGCATCTTGACCACTACGGTACATTTGAAAAGTACAAGTCGGCTAAAAAGAATATTTATGCTAACCAAAGTGCTAATGATATACTTATCTGTAACATTGATAACGTACCGGATAGGGAATATAACAGCGGAAACCTTGTGACAGTTTCCCTTGATAAAAAGGCGGATGTTTATCTTGATGGTGAAAGTATCGTGGGTTTTGACAAGGTAATTAACTTTACAGACCTTGAAAGTAACCTGCTGGGCAGGCACAATATGTATAACATCGCAATATGTTATAACATTTGCAAAAAGTACGGTGTAAGCTTTGATGAATTCAAAAAACATCTTAAAACCTACAAGCCTTTGCCTCACCGACTTGAGTTTGCAGGAGAATTTGGTGGTGTAAAGTATTATGACGATTCCATATCCACAATAGGAGAAACCACAATTCAGGGGCTTGAAAGTCTTGGTAATGTAGGCACACTTATAATAGGCGGTATGGACAGAGGAATATGTTACGATGTTCTTGTGGAATTTTTAAGGGATTATAAGCTTGATAATATAATATGTATGTATGATACAGGTAAATTGTTGTACGAAAGATTAAAAGATTATAAGGATAAAAATGTGGTGCTTGTTGAAGACCTTGAACAGGCTGTTGTAAAGGCTAAGGACTTAACATCTTGTGGTAAGGCTTGCCTGATGTCACCTGCTGCCGCAAGCTATGGATTTTTTAAAAATTTTGAAGACAGAGGCAATAAGTTTAAAGAATATATTGCAAAATAATAATAGCGAGGGTAAAACCTCGCTTTTTGTTATCTTATAGGAAATTACTACACATGTGGTGTATGTAATTTCCTATATTACACAAAAGTGCACCTTAATCCCCCAAGATTGGGGGCAGGGGGTTGAAGTGTTTTCAAAACACTTTTTTATTGAGTTTGTAACATTACAACTTATGACGTAGGGAAAGGATATATGAACTGCACAAAATGGTGCAGTTCAGTACATTTCTTCCTTTTTTGTTGAATTTAAAGATATAATGTGATATTATATAATTATACATACCGTTAATCCAAAGGAGTGCACAGTTGGGCATTTTGGGACGAGTACATACAGTATGTGCTTAAGTGGATGTTCGGTAAATAACGAGGTAGTATAATGAAAGAGATTTTTCCAAACTACTATGAAAAATTCAAATGTATTGCAGATAAGTGCAAACACAGTTGTTGTATCGGTTGGGAAATAGATATTGACGAAGATACAATGGAACTTTACAATTCAATAGGTGATGAAAATATCCTTGAAAATATAGAGGGCAAACCGCCTCATTTTAAACTTGCAAAGGATGAGCGTTGCCCGTTTCTTAACCAAAAAGGTTTGTGTGATATTATAACACAGTATGGTGACGGTGCAATATGTGATATATGTTATCTGCACCCCAGGTTCAGAAACTTTTATTCGTCCTGTGAGGAGATTGGTCTGGGACTTTGCTGTGAGGAAGCAGCAAGGATTATACTTTTAGAAAATGAAAAGTTTTTTATACCCATACCTTACGATGCTACCTGTGAAGAAAAATTGTTTTTTGCAAAAAGGCAGGAAATTTTTAAACTGTTGCAAAACCGAGATAAAAGCATAAGGGAACGATTTTCCAAACTTTGTAAAAAATACGATTTTGAGATTTGTACAGACAAGCTTTATGATATTTATATATCACTTGAAAGGCTTGATGAGGGCTGGACCACAGAACTTGAAAAGCTTAAGAATTTTGAATTTGCCGAAAAAATATTTGAAGATGATAACCTTCAAATATTCTTTGAACAGCTTGCATGTTATTTTGTTTTCCGCCATTTTAAAGGTGAGGTAAATGAAATTGAATTTGCACTTTTAAGTTGTTACGTTATTGGTGCTATGTGCATTAATGAGAGTTTTGAAAAAGCACTTGATATTGCAAGAATGTATTCTTCGGAAATAGAGTATTCCGAAGAAAATATTGAAACAATAATACGTAAAGTATAATTGTTATAAATGTGAATAAATTTTCGAAAAGACAGATTCACCTTGAATTAGTTAGTATTAAGATATTTGATAATTAGTACTTGACATAATAAAAAATCTGTGGTAGAATTAATGATAATTAAAGGCATTGACGAAGAGTACAGGTTATTTGAAGCTTTGAGAGAAGTGGCGTTTGGTGCGAGCCATAGTGGATGTAGCTTGTTTGTAGCTTCTGAGCCGAAAGGAAGAAAGCTTTTTAAAAGTAAGTAGAACCTTTCCGTGATTGCTGCGTAAATGCATATGGGTTGTTGGACCCTGAGAGTGGCGGTTTTTAAATCGCAATTTGAGTGGTACCGCGGGTGAATTTTTACACTCGTCTCAAAGGTTTAACTTATACTTTGAGGCGAGATTTTTTTTGCTTAAAGAAAATTTGCCTCAGGAAAAGGAGAAATTTTTATGGAAAACTCAATGGACATTAATCTTAAAATTAAAGAGATGGCGGAGCGTATCCGTGAACTTCGTTTAATTGAAAACTACACACCGGAGGAAATGGCTGAAAAAACAGGCATAACCGCTGAAGAGTACATAAAGTGCGAAAATGGTGAATCCGACCTTAACTTTGCTTTTATATACCGTTGTGCGGCAGCTCTTAGAGTAAATGTAACGGATATTATCGAAGGCTTCAGCCCTAACCTTAAATCCTACACAGTTACACGTGCGGGCGCAGGTCAGCAGATTGCAAAGGCTCACGGTATGATATATCACAACCTTGCATATGCTTTTAAAAACCGTATTGCTGAACCTTTGTATGTTGTAAGTAACTATGATGAGGAAGCACAGAGCAGGGATATAGAGCTTACTACCCATGCTGGTCAGGAATGTGATATCGTTATAGACGGTCACCTTATGGTGCAGATTGGCGAACACAAGGAGGTTTTGGGCCCGGGAGACAGTATTTATTACAATTCCGATACTCCACACGGTATGATTGCCGTAAACGGTGAAGACTGTAAGTTTTATGCTATTGTTTTGCGTGACGATATTGATGCTACGGAGGGTATGGCTTCAGATATCGTACCTACAGAAAAGATTATAGGCTCTATTCACAGAGATACAAAGGACAGAATTTACCACAAGTTTATTGACATAGTAGAGGATGAACAGGGTACACCTACATCCATTACATTTAAAAACGAAGACAAGTTCAACTTTGCATTTGACCTTGTTGATGAGCTCTCTAAACGCGAGCCCGATAAGCTTGCAATGCTTCATATTTCAAAGGATAAGACAGAACGTCGTTTTACTTTTACAGATATGCGTAAGCTTTCGAGCCAGTGTGCAAACTACTTTGCATCACTTGGCATTAAAAAGGGCGACAGAGTAATGCTTGTTTTAAAGCGTCACTATCAGTTCTGGATTGCTATGCTTGGTCTTAACAAGCTTGGTGCAGTTGCAATACCTGCAGTTGATCAGCTTCAGGAACACGACCTTGAATACAGATTTGACTCTGCAGGGGTTAGTGCCATTGTATGTACTGCCGATGGGGATGTTGCACGTCAGGTAGACATTGCAGCAGAAAAATGCCCTAAGCTTACAATTAAGATGATGGTTGGTGGTACGCGTGACGGCTGGAGAAACTTTGACGAAGAATACAAGCGTTTCAGCTCTCACTTTGACCGTACTGAAAACTCACCTTGCGGTGATGATACAATGCTTATGTATTTTACATCAGGCACATCGGGCTATCCGAAAATTGCAACACATAACTACAAATATCCTTTAGGTCATTTCCATACTGCAAAGTATTGGCACAATGTAAATCCTGACGGACTTCACTTTACAATTTCCGACACAGGATGGGCAAAGGCTATGTGGGGTAAGCTGTACGGACAATGGTTGTGTGAAGCAGCTACATTTGTATATGACTTTGACCGTTTTGATGCGGCAGAAATTCTGCCTATGTTTGCTAAGCACAAAATTACCACATTCTGTGCTCCGCCTACAATGCTTCGTATGATGGTTAAGCAGGATATTTCAAAGTACGATTTTTCATCTGTTGAGCATATGACTACTGCTGGTGAAGCATTGAACCCTGAAGTTTACCGTCAGTTTGAAAAGGCAACAGGCCTTCAGATTAAGGAAGGTTTTGGTCAGACCGAAAGTACAATGATTATCGGTAATCTTGTTGGTAAGCCTCATAAAATCGGTGCTATGGGTAAGCCAGCTCCGATATACAAGGTAGAACTTTTGAATTCGGACGGCGAACAGGTTAAAACATCTGAATCAGGTGAAATCTGTATCAATGTTAAAGATGGTGCACCTTGTGGCTTGTTTACAGGCTACTACGGTGACAAGGAAAAGACAGACGAAGTATGGTACGACGGCTACTACCACACAGGCGATGTTGCTTGGTGTGATGAAGACGGCTTTTACTGGTATGTTGGTCGTGCAGATGACGTTATCAAGTCATCAGGTTACCGCATAGGACCTTTCGAAATTGAAAGCGTTATTATGGAGCTTCCATACGTTTTGGAATGCGGTGTATCTGCCGTTCCTGATGAAGTAAGAGGACAGATTGTAAAGGCAAGCATTGTTCTTGTTAACGGTACAGAAGGTACTGAAGAGCTTAAAAAGGAAATTCAGAACTATGTTAAGGAAAAAACTGCTCCGTATAAGTATCCGAGAATTGTTGAATTCAAAGATAGCCTGCCAAAGACAGTAAGTGGTAAAATCCAAAGAAATAAACTTTAAAAAAGGTGTCTTCGGACACCTTTTTTAGTTAATAGTTAATGTAGAAATGCTTTGCTTTTCTCTTTTTACGAGATGACTTTATAAAATTTCTCAAAATAGTGGTTGAAATGAGAATTGTATTTTGATACAATAAATTTATGATAAAACATATAAAGGATGACGGAAATGTTGTTAGATAAAATTAAGGGTAAGCTTGGCTTTGGTTGTATGCGTCTTCCGTTGATTGACGGTGAGGTTGACAAGGCAAGGTTTTGTGAAATGGTTGACGCATTTTTGGATGCCGGTTTTAATTACTTTGATACTGCCTACGGCTATATTGACGGAAAAAGTGAAACGGCAATCCGTGAATGTATAACAAAAAGGCATAAAAGGGAAGGCTTTGTTCTTGCGGACAAGCTTTCTTATTGGTTGTTTGAAAAGGAAGAGGATGTTGTTCCGCTTTTTGAAAAGCAGCTTGAAAGGTGCGGAGTGGAATATTTTGATTTTTACCTTTTCCATTGTATGAATGAGGAAGGCTATGCAAAGCACAAGCAGTGCAATACTTTTGAAATTGTGAAAAAGCTTAAAGAACAGGGTAAAATTAAGCATATAGGTATGTCCTTCCATGATACTGCCGAAGTTTTAGATACTATACTTACCGAAAACCCTTTCTTTGAATTTGTGCAGCTGCAGTTTAATTATCTTGATTATGACGACCCTTCTGTTCAAAGCAAGGCTTGTTATGATGTTGCGGTAAAACATGGTAAAAAGATTTGGGTAATGGAGCCCGTTAAGGGCGGTGCACTTGTTAATTTGCATCCGAAAGCTAAAAAGGCCATAGAAAGATACGGCGACAGCAGCGAGGCATCCTGTGCCATAAGATTCGTGCTTAGTTTTCCGGAGGTTGCTGTGGTGCTTTCCGGTATGGGCAATATGGATATGATAAACGACAACGTAAATACCGTTAAAAATATAGTGCCTTTTACCGGGGAGGAAATTGATAGCTTTGCAAAAATACGCAGTATAATAAGGGAAATAAAACAAATACCCTGCACAAAGTGTAACTACTGCGCCGACGTGTGCTCCTCAAAGGTGAAAATATCCGATGTGTTTGCTATTGATAATCAATACCTTGCGGCAAATATATCACGCAGACAGGCGTATGAAAATTTAATACCCTATTACGAAAATCTATGCGGTTGTATTGAGTGCGGAAAGTGTGAAAGCACCTGTCCGCAAAATATAGAAATAAGAAAAAAACTAAAGAAAATCAAAGAGATTGTTGAAGATTAATCTTATAATCTTGACACAGAATTTTTAAAAACAATATTTTTATTAAAAAAGGATTTTGAAAAACTTTTGGCGAATAATGTATATTATAGAAAGGCAGGGGATAAATATGTTAAAAACTTTAAAGCATGCAACTAAGCGTAAAAATTTGTATTTACGTGTTGCTAACGGACATTTTGCAACAAATGACTGTCACAGCAACTACTACATAGATGTGGCAGCACAAAAGGCACGTCTTTCCGAAGCAAAGGCTGTTGCCGAAGAGCTTAGCTCGTATTTTCTGCATTCAACCATTGTAGATACAATTTTGTGTCTTGACGGTATGGAGGTTGTTGGCGCTTGTCTTGCAGATAAGCTTACAAAGGAGAATTTCGCCAGCATAAATGCTCATAATACAATTTATGTTACAACTCCCGAAACAACATATTCCAACCAGTTTCTTTTCAGAGATAATATTGTTCCTATGATAAGAGGTAAGCACGTTTTAATTATTGCTGTTTCATATTCATCAGGTAAAACAATAGAGGCGGCAATAGATGCGGTTAAATACTACGGCGGTATTATAAGTGGTGTTTCCACAATATTCTCAACTGTTGACGAAAGCAAGGACGGCATTGCCATACATTCGTGCTTTAACCCCGACTTTTTGGGAGACTACAACAGTTATCCGTCACATGACTGTCCTATGTGTAAGGCAGGGCAGAAGATTGACGCTTTGATTAACTGTCACGGATATTCGATGTTAAAATAAGAAAGGTGCATTTTAAGGCGGTTCGTCTTAGGTATAATTCTCTCCAAAACCACACTCTGCATTCAAATTTATGTTTTTGGGTGCAAAGCAGTTTAGAGTTATAGATTTTTCGAATAAGACAAGATATAAAAAATCCGGTTGTACTGGCGTATTACCGGATTTTTTTAATGTATTAGCGGAAAATATCAAGCCAAAAGTGTTATTTTTGTTTTTATGTGTATTTAGATAAAGTTGTTGAAATTTGTTTGTTTAAATGTTATACTGTTTTTAATAATTATAAAAGGTGGTATTGTAATGGGTAACATTCCGATTAAACTTGCAGGATATCTTGGAATTGGCATTTTTGCTTTTTGTTGTATAATTTTTTTGTGGAGTTTTATTTTATGTATTTTAAAGATTAAAAACACAAAGCTTCAAAATAAAAAGAAAACTATTTTAACATCCTTATGCTGTGTATTTGTTGCAGCTGCTTCATGGGTACTTAATATTGGTTGGTTAAGATTTGCTATGACTCTTTTGCTTGTGCCATTAATTCACGCCGCTTTATTTGTTACTGTTAATGTTGTTGCGGCAAAGTATGCGGAAAAGTCTTTTAAGCTTAAAATTGCCAATTTGCTTTTTATAGTTACATATCTTTTGGCATATGTTTTGTATCCGGATGTAGCAAATAATGATGTGCACTATTTCTTTTTCGGTCTTGTAAATAATCCTGCTGTTGTGGGAGCTGTGCAAAAAATAGCAGATGTTATTTTAATATTGCATATGATTTTATTTGTTGTACAGTTTGTACTCATCGGTATGGCGAAATGCCCTGATGCAGAAGAAACTGATGAAGAAATCGCAGAAGAGTCAGAAGAAGTTTATGAAACTTCTGATGCTGAAACAAAAGAAATATGATTTTTTGATGTATATATAATAAAGGGCGTACAGTAAATTGTTTTACTGTACGCCCTTATCGTAGAGAAACACAACAAGTTTTTTCGGAATACTCAAGCCTTTAGCTTTTTTGTAATTCGTATAGGTTCTTGTTATTAATTAAAGTAATGATTCACCAACTAAAAACTCTCTAATTATATTGACACTTCGTTTTACATTGCTGTGATTTCCTTCGATTTTTTTGTACAGCAAATCAAGCGCTGTGTCACAAACCTCGTCAAGATGCATTTTTATGCAGGATAACTTTATGTCAGAATATGGAACACTGCTTAAATCATCCATACATATAAGGGAAACATCTTCGGGGACAGAAAGCTTTTCTTCCTTTAAACGCTGTAAAATACCAACGGCTATATGGCTGTATGCTGCAAAAATAACCTGAGGAATATCCTTGTTTTTTATAAACTGCTCCATACCGTAATAGCCTGCATCGTAAAATCTCATATTGCTTATGGATATATGTTTTTTTAAAACATTTACTCTAAATTTTTCTGCAGTTGAATTAAAGTATTCATATTCCGGATAAGTATATTTTTCACCTATAAATCCTATTTTCTTATATTTCTTATTTAATAGATATTCAAATGCACTGTCCATAGCTTCGTTGACAACAACATTTACACAGTCTACATTTTTTGCTTCGTTATCCACTCCGATTTGTACAATAGGGATGTCCGTATTGTTTTTAATAACTGTGGAAGGCTCTATAACAATTATACCGTCGGCTTTACAGAATTTTGTGTAATAATCTATAAGCTCCTGATTTTTTTCTCCTGAAAATTCATCAATGGAAAGCATCATAGTTCCGTTTCGTGAAGAAATCTTTTCTGAAAGAAAGGTTGCCATATGAGTATAATGTATGCCAAGCATTTCAGGGCATATAACGGCTATGACTTTTTTTGGATATACAGGCTTGTAGTATTTTTCAAAACAACCGTGTTCCTTTGCAACATTAAATATCATTTCTCTTGTTTGATTGCTTATTTCGGGACTATCGGAAAAAGCCTTTGAAACAGTTGAAACAGAAACATTTGCCAACCGGGCAAGTTTTGTGAGATTCATACCGTTTGCTCCTTATAATTTTCTGTTTAGAAGGTCGTCAAACTTGTTATAGTTTTCATAAACCTCTGTATAATCTGTACCGCTTGGTGTAAAGCTACGGTCGGTTTCTATCATGGTGCAGGCTTCTTCAACAGACTTAAAAGCACCATAGCCAACACCTGCAAGAATAGCAGAACCAAGGCAGGCCGTTTCTTTATTCTTTAGTGTTGTAAGGGTTTTGCCCGTCATATCTGATTTAATCTGATTCCACAGTGCACTCTTTGCACATCCGCCCATAATTCGGATTTCATCTGTGTCAATGTTTACATAGTCAAGATTTGACTTTAACATACATGATATAGCTTCCATAATAGCGCGTACAAAGTGTGCTCTTGTATGCTCAAGTGTTATGCCGTAAAATACGCCCTTTGCATCGGGATTATACTTCGGCATTGTAGAGCCGCAAAGATGAGGAAGCATTGTAAGGCCATTTGCTCCCGGTTTTATTTTTTCTGCCAGAGATGTAAGGGAATCAAAGTTTTCATAATCTTCACAAAAATTATTTTTAAACCACTTTAATGTCATGCCTGCTACGGATGTCCATAAAACTATTGCATATTTGCCGTTGTAGTTATAGTGACATGGAATGATACTGTTTTCAACAAATTCTGGAATTTTGTCCGTAGGTACAAAAAGCACCATGGTTGTTCCTGACATTTCACCTACAACACCTTGCTTTATAATTCCTGCACCTATTGCACCTGCCACCTGGTCCATTGCACCTGTAACAACTGTCATACCTTTGTATTCGCCTATTTTTATGCCACTGTCGTAAAGTTCGGGCAACATAGAGGAGGTAACCCCTATAAAGTCAAGCATTTCATTCCACCATATACCCTTATTGATATCAAAATATATAGTAGATGACTGAAGTGTTTTTTCTGTTACAAACTTACCTGTCATTTTATAAAGTATGTAGTCTTCAAGTAAAAATATTTTTTTGGTTTTTGCCCAAACCTCAGGCTCGTGTCTTTTAACCCACAATAGCTTTGATGCAGGCCATGTGGCAGTAATTTCAGGTTGGCCTGTTATTTCGTACACTTTTTTTCTTCCAAAATGTTCTTCAATTATTTTTGCTTCTTCATCAGCTCTGTTGTCTACCCAGACAATTGCCTTTCTTACAGGGTTTCCGTATTCGTCTGTTAAAATAAGAGTTTCGCATTGTGTATCTACCGATAAGGCTTCAATTTCAAGACCTTCTGTTGCTTTTTCAATTCCTTCCTTTGTTATATCCCAATATTTTTCCGCAGGAAATTCTGCATATACACCGCTTGTTTCAAGTGTGTAATCAACAGTAGCCTGGCTGAGTTGTTCAAGTTTATCATTAAATGCGGCAGCTTTTAATGATGTAGTACCTATATCAATTCCTAAAAAGTTCATATTTTCATCTCCGTTTCATAAAGTGTTTGTGCTTTAATTATACATCGTGGGACAATTTATGTCAATGAAAACAAAGGCGTAATTCCGAAAAAGTTTCGTATGCGAAAATATTGACAATACAATAGTTTGATTATATAATTAATGTATAGTAATTATGTGGAGATGAGAAAATGCTTGCTATTATAAATGCAACACTTGTAATGCCCGATCACTACATTCCAAATGCAACTATTATTGTTGATAACGAAAAAATTTCGGATTTTGGAAAAAACATAGAAATACCAAAGGGTGCGCAAATTATTGATGCACAGAATAATTTTGTGGGTCCGGGGCTTATAGATATACATACTCACGCAGACGGAGACACATATTTCCATGAAGACCCTGTTAAATGCTCCAAGACTCTTATAGACCATGGCGTAACTTCTGTTTTGCCTGCTCTTTTTTACAGTATGAATAAACAGGAACACCTTGACGCTGTAGCTAAAATTAAAGAAGCAATAGCACAGGGTAAGGGTAAAAATATCCTTGGCTTATATATGGAGGGACCTTATCTTAATCCCGATTTTGGATGTGATAAAGAAAAAAATGTCTGGAAGGATGCAGTTGTAAGATCCGATTATGAAGAAATAATTGAAGCAACAAAAGATTTTGCGAAAATTTGGTGTATTGCTCCCGAAAGAGAGGGAATACTTGATTTTGTAAAGGATGTAAGAAAAGCTAATCCTGATATGGTCTTTTCCGTTGCACATAGTGAAGCCGCTCCTGAACAGATTGAGATGTTTATGCCCTATGGGTTAAAACTTGGTACTCATCATACAAATGCAACAGGCACTTTGGAAAATTATCCGGAGGTTCGTGGTGTTTGTGTTGATGAAACCGTAAACTATAATGACGGTATTTATGCAGAGCTTATTTGTGATTCTATGGGTGTTCACGTTCATCCGTATATGATTCGTCTTGTTAAAAAGATAAAGGGTAATGATAAAATCATACTTATATCCGATGCATTCGTGGCGGACGGTCCGCCTATTCCCGGTCTTGAAGAAGCTTTTGATATTAACTTCGACTGGGGCGGTGATATTGCAGGCTCAAAGCTTACACTTGATGTAGCTTGCAGAAATATGATGGTACATACGGGAAGCTCCGTTTGTGATGTTTTTAAATTTGCATCACTTAACCCATCTAAACTTCTTAACATTCCTGAAATTGGACAGATCAGGAAAGGTAATCTTGGAAACTTAATCATTGTTGATCAATGGTTTAATGTTAAAAATACTA
>CAZNKU010000007.1:0-44114 GCA_964573775.1 uncultured Clostridiaceae bacterium
TTCAAATAAATCTGCAGAATCTGATGCAGGCTCAAGAATCGTAAGATTAGGTTTTGAAGGTGCAGTAAATGAGTTTGAAACTCTTGTAAATGCAGGCAGAGTAAATAAAAATGATGTTGCGTTAGGACAGATGCTTTTGAATGTGGCTTGTCAGAACAAGGATGTAGAGCTTGCCAAAAGACTTGCCGTAGATTTATCTATGGCGGCTACACAGTTCGGTCAGAATGTACAGGCGTTTTCTATGCTTAAGAGGATGTCACCTGACGGACAATTATATTATCTTGAAAAAACCGTTCAAAAGATAAATGATGATATAGTCAATAAATACAAAGGAAAATATGAACAAATAGAAATTGATTCAAAGTTAGCCGAGAAATTATTGAACGCAAAAAATCAGGATGAACTAAACAAGGCTGTACACGCTATTGAAAAAAGCATTGGTGAACAGATGCCTGCAAGCAAGATGGACAAATGGAATGCATGGCGTTATCTTGCAATGCTTGGAAATACAAGAACACATTTCAGAAATATATTTGGCAATATGGCGTTTGTGCCTGTAAAGGGCATGAAAAATATAATTGGTGCAACCATCGAAAAGGCAGTTTTGCCAAAGAGCGAGAGAACAAAGTCTTATACCAAAACCAAAGAAAGCAAGGATTTTGCAAAACAAGATTGGGAGCTTATGGCAGAGGTTGTAAAAGGTAATGAAGGTAAATACGGAACTCAAAGAGGTATTGAGGAGCACCGAAAGATATTTGAAACCAAATGGCTTGAGGCTGTAAGGAAATTCAACACAGATGCCCTTGGATTTGAAGATGATTTGTTTTTGAAATCTGCATACGAAAGTGCTTTTGCACAGGCTATGACAGCAAGAGGGTTAACGGCTGAATATTTAAACAGCGGTACAAAGGAAGCTAATGCAGACTTACAGAAAATAAGAGAATATGCCATAAATGAGGCACGAAAGTCAACATACCGTGATGCAAATGCCTTTTCAGACTTTGTTCAAAAGTTGGGCTTTAAAGGCGATGATGTGGCAAGCAAAACTGCAAATTTACTTGTGGAGGGTGTTTTGCCATTTAAAAAGACACCTGCAAACATTCTTGTGCGTGGTGTGGAATACTCACCTGTTGGATTGTTAAAAACTATTACAGCAGATTCTTACAAATTAAAGAAAGGTGATATTTCAGCAAGCAAGTACATTGATAACCTTTCAAGCGGTTTAACAGGTACAGGCATTGCGGCTTTGGGTGCATTTCTTTCACATTTGGGAATATTGGTTGTTGCTCCTGATGAAGATGAGGAGGTTGCAGGCTACAAAAAAATGATGGGTGCACAAAACTATGCTCTTAAATTTGGCGACCATACATATACAATAGACTGGATGGCACCTTCTTCTTTGCCTTTGTTTGTTGGTGCTGAGGCTTACAATGCAACCAAGAACAAAGACGGTTTTACTTTTAAAAAATTTACAGATGCATTATCAAGAATTTCAGAGCCTATGTTTGAATTATCCTGTTTGAGCGGGGTACAAAGTGCTTTAGAATCAATACAATATGCTGAGGATGGAAATGTTGTTACAGATTTGTTGGTTGATATGGCTTCAAGCTATGCAGCTCAGGCTATACCTACAATAGGCGGTCAATTTGCAAGAACTATTGACGATACTCAACGAAATGCTTATTACAAAGATAAAAACAGCAGCTTACCTGCGGTTGTGGAAAGTTTTATAAATAAGACAATGGCTAAGATACCCGGAGTATCCAAGCTTTTGCCCGAAAAGGTTGACCGTTGGGGACGTACTCAAAAATACGGAAGTTTGCCGGAAAGGGTTTTGGAAAACTTTGCATCACCCGGTTATTATTCTAAAGAAGCACCAACGTGGACAGATTCGAGAATATTGAGCATTTATAAAAAAACAGGTGATGAGGGTGTAATTCCTAAGACTGCTGACAGAAGCTTTGAAGTAAATGGTGAAAGAAAATATTTAACTGCCGATGAATATGTTGAATATTCCAAAGCAAGAGGACAATTATCGTATAAATATGTAACGGAATTTTTGCGTATTCCTGCTGATATTGATGATGAAACAAGGGTAAAGATAATTAAATCCATATATGAATATTCAAACGCTAAGGCAAAGGAAAAGGTGAGTGATTACGAATTGCCTGCAGAGTATCAAAAGGTTGATAAGGCAATGAAAAAAGGCACATCACCTGCTAAGTATTATTATAAGTACCATACTTCAAAAAAATAAGAAATAGAGTTACAGGGACAGCCTAAGCTGTTCCTGTTTTTCTATATACCTTTCGGGATCCGATATTAGCAGACACCTTTCCAACATTTCTTCAACACCGGAATTTTTAGATATTACATAGTTTGCTCCGAGTTTATACATTAATGTTATGTAATATGTTGTCATACTGGATGTAATTGCGACTACCTTCGGCCGTAATTCCTTTGGTGTGTTCTGCAGGTGTTTCATAACCCCTATTCCGTTAAGCTGTGGCATAACACTATCCAAAATTATTACATCAGGATGAATTTCACGAATCATTTTCAATGCCGTTATTCCGTCATGAGCCGCACCGCAGAATTTTATCCCGGTTGTTATTTTTGCATACTCTTTAACTAAGCTGCAAAATTCTATATTGTCGTCAACTAGAATTAACTTTAATTTTTTCATTCTATAATCCACCTTTATTTGACAGTTTTCGACTTTAGTATATAACGGTGGGGAAAGTTTGTCTGCGGAATTTATTGCACATTTCATTTTTTGAGATATGCATTTTAATATTTTTTAATATGGTTAAAATAAGAATGTGATACAGTTTGAGATTTTTGGGGAACGTTTGGTAATGTTTACGAATACAATATAGTATAATATAGTTTGTTGTTGAGAATTTCTTTTGGTTTACAATTAGTTGATAAAGCAATAAATTGAAACTAATTATGGGGTTTTTGGTGAATTTGAACAATATTTATGGAATAAATAAGTTGAGATTATTGTCAATCAATGTTAATGTTGGTAAAAATATGTGCAAAATTAACAAAAAATTGTCATTTAAAAATATTTGACATATAGGACAAATAATATTATAATAAATACAGAAATACGAAATAGTGTACCCATCGTTAAACTGTATTTAGTTTAACTGTGAAAGGAGAACATTATGAGGATTGATCAGTAAACTAAAACTTAAAAAAGGCAATTTACTAGCCCCCAACATTATATTATTGTTGGGGGCTTTTGCCATTTTATTTGTTATAGCAGTTCTTTGAATTTATTGGTTGTTTGTTGTCTTTTGTTTCTTAATTCCAAACAAAATTCTTCAATAGTTGGATATGATTTGCCGTCGCCGGCAACATTTCTAAAAGATTGCAAAGTATCTCTTCCTGATGTGGGGTTGTATAAATAATAGAACTGTTCTTCAATGATTTCGCGGTCAACTATGCCTTCTTTCCATGATATTAATAATGCTTCCAAATGATTTAAATACTTAATTACGTACCATCTGATTTCTGCACATTGAGTAACGTCTATTATGTATAGTTTTTCTTTGCTTTGGTTTCTCTTAATCGAAGTAGAGGATTTTTTGAATTTTAAATGGGTATTTTTCACAGGTTTTATTTGTTTTTTTCTACCCAAACAATCTTTACACGTGTTTTTTAAATAGCGAGAACATATTGGGCAAAGGGATTCCTTAGTTTTGTAGTCTACCTCGAATGGTATATTTTTATATAAACTTATGCATTGATGATGATTGAAAGTTTCTACAATTTTAATTGCATATGATGTTTCCCAGCTTAATGATTCAGACCATTTAATCATATAATCAACTGTCTTCTCTCTTCGTTTTTCATCATGATGAGACCTGGTGTTTTTTGCGGAAATAATTAATTGTATTACAAGTAATACCAAAGACATAGAACTGTAACCAGCTATTAAAATATCAATGATTTCATATTTTGTCATTATTTCTTTTGGTATTATATTGCACAATACTATACAAGAAATAATAAACATTAGGGTAACAGTTGCCAATCCTAAACTTACGTATAGATTCCAATTAAATCTTTTCTTGTCTACCGTTTTCATGATATCCATTCCTTTAAATATATCTATTCAAGTAAATCATAACTGCAAACTGCAGCTGTAACAACTTTCTATCTACAATAATATTATTAAAGGAAAATTTTGTCAAGTATCCTACCATATTTTTTGTGTTTTAAACAAATCTATAAACAGTGATTTGTTAATTATGCTATACGAGAAAAATTGCTAAAACAAGAATTCTCTGCAACGCCTTTGTAAATCAATAGAGGTACTTTTATTTGTTATTAATATTAGCTAAATAACAAATTATAATTAGGCTGCATCTACTTGATGCGACTTTTTGTGTATAAAAGGAATTTTTATGTTTGCAAAATAAAAATGGGGAACGCAATGTTCCCCACCAAGTAGCATATCATTATTCATTATGAAGATTTGCATATTATATTACTCAAATGTTTTTAATGCTTCCTGCAGATGTTTTATATCCATTTGTTCTTGATTAAATTTTTGAATAAGCTTTTCTACTTCTGATTTATTAGTAGAAATATCAAGTACACAGTCAACAAGTCTGTATTCTTTAATTGCTCCTATGCCGTAGGATAATTTGCTATCAACAAGGAAATAAGTAATTTCATTTGAAAGCAATTCGGCTACCGATACATCCATCCGTACTGCGAGCAAATCTAAGGTGTCCAAGCTTAAATTAGTTCTGCAGCGTTCTATCAGGCTTAATGTTTCCCGGCTGATTCCGCACTCTTCAGCAAATTCAAATTGATTTATATTGTGTTTGTCCCTATAATCCTTTAACTTCTTTGCAATTATGTCCCGTCCTGTTGTCAATTTCTAAAACTCCTTTTCACTATTCACATAAATAATGTATAAGAATTTGTCGAAATGAGCAACGAAACATATTCCGCAAAAAGCTGAACCTTTTTTGAACCTCCAAACTGTTCACACATCTTTACAAAACTTTACGAATTTTAACACCGTAAAACATAAAAAAGCCTTGTAAATACTGAGTTTAGCAGTAAATACAAGGTTTTCTTATATTGGTGGACCTTCAGGGACTCGAACCCCGGACCGACCGGTTATGAGCCGGTTGCTCTAACCAACTGAGCTAAAGGTCCATATTCAATTTATAAGAAATGGTGACTCATAGGGGATTCGAACCCCTGTTGCCGCCGTGAGAGGGCGGAGTCTTAACCGCTTGACCAATGAGCCGAATGCCTATTTATTCACAAGACTAATACATTATATCACAAGTTTTGTTTGAATGCAAGCTTTTTTTGAAAAAAATAAAAATATGGGCAGAAATTCTGCCCATATTATGTTATCTTTTATCCAACGGAATATATTCTGTTTTTTTAACAACACTCTTGTAAGCAGGTCTTATAATTTTGTTATTTGTCATAACTTCTTCAATTCTGTGTGCACACCATCCTACAACACGTGCCATTGCGAACAGTGGAGTATAAAGTTCGCTTGAAATACCAAGCATATTGTAAACAAAACCGCTGTAAAAGTCTACGTTTGTGGAAAGAGCCTGATTGTTACCCTTAATTTCATGGAACAAGTCAGGAGTAAGTCTTTCAACAGCTTTGTAAAGTTCAAATTCCTTTTCGCAGTTTTTAGCTTTTGCAAGCTTTTCGGCATATTCCTTAAGCAATACTGCACGTGGGTCAGAAAGTGTGTATACTGCGTGGCCCATACCGTATACAAGACCTGATTTATCGTAGGCTTCTTTCTTAAGGATTTTTGTGATATATGCTTTTACTTCCTCTTCGTCTTCCCAATTTTTAACGTTAGCCTTTATTTCTTCCATCATACCGATAACCCTGTTGTTTGCACCGCCGTGCTTAGGGCCTTTAAGAGAGCCTACAGAAGCCGCAATTGCAGAGTATGTGTCTGTACCTGTTGAAGACACAACCTTTGTTACAAATGTAGAGTTGTTACCTGCACCGTGCTCTGCGTGAAGAGTAAGTGCAAGGTCTAAAACCTTTGCTTCAAGTTCTGTGTATTTGTTGTCAGGTCTTATCATGTACAGGAAGTTTTCTGCCAACGAAAGTTTTTTCTGCGGAGAATGCAAATACAAGCTCTTTTTGTCATAATAGTGCATCTTGGCACAGTATGCATGAGCTATCATAACAGGGAACCTTGCAATAAGCAAAACAGATTGTCTTATAAGGTTTGGTAATGAAAGGTCATCCGGAATAGGGTCATCTGCATATAGTGCCAATACACACTTTGCAAGCTTGTTCATAATATCCGGAGTAGGATTTTTAAGAATAATATCCTCTGTAAAATTTTTTGGGAGAGTCATTGATTCATTCAAAAGTTCAGTAAAGCTTGTGAGTTGTGATTTTGTAGGAAGTTTGCCGAATGTGATAAGAAATATTGTTTCTTCAAAGCCAAATCTGTCTTCTTTCATGCAGTTACGTACCAAATCAGTTACGTCAACACCGCGGTAACGCAGTCTGCCTTCAACATCTACTTTTTCATTTTCGTCAAAAATGTAACCGTGAACGTCGCCTATATTTGTAAGACCAACGAGTACACCTGTACCGTTAGAGTTTCTAAGACCTCTTTTTACATTGTACTGAGTGTAGTAGTCCGGGTCTATATAGTTGCTTTCGTTGGCAATTTCAAAAAGTTTGCCTATTATTTCGTGATTGTTAAAGTAATTTTCTGAATTCATAATAACACCTCCGTTATTCTGCAAAAAATTTTTTTATTTTTTCATATTATACTCCAAAAAACACATAAAGTCAAGTAATTTATATACAAAATCTGGATATATATGAAAAATTTATTTTCTAATTTGTCAAAAATACAATTATTGATTGTCCCTTGCATTATATCTGACAAAAAGTGCTATTTTATGACCATTTTTACCTAAAAAAAATGTAATATATGGGTATTTTTTAACAATAAATAATTAAAAGTACTTTTTTACTTTACAAAACATAAATTTTGTAGTATTATATATGTTAGCATTATTGTGTTTTAAAGGCGGTGGATTAATGAATTATAACAGTACAAGAAGCAAAGACTATGAATGTACAAGCTCACATGCTATAAAGACTGGTCTTGCTCCTGACGGAGGACTTTTTGTACCCGATGATTTTCCTTCGATTTCCATTCACGAAATTGATAAAATGAAAGACTGCACCTATGTACAGCGTGCGGAAAATATTATTGGCAGATATCTTACGGATTTTACCGCCGATGAGATTGCCGAATGCGTTAATGCTGCGTATAACAGGGAAAAATTCGGGTCGGACAGTATTACTCCCGTATATAAACTTAACAACAATGTGTATTTTCTTGAATTGTGGCACGGTGTAACCTGTGCATTTAAGGATGTTGCACTTCAAATTTTGCCTCACTTTCTGACAAAGGCAATTAAAAAGACCAACGACGACAGAACAGTTGTTATATTGGTTGCTACATCAGGTGATACAGGCAAGGCTGCTTTGGAAGGCTTCAAAGATGTTGAAGGAACCAGGATTGCAGTGTTCTATCCTAACGACGGTGTTTCCGATATCCAGAGACTTCAGATGATTACTCAGGACGGTAACAACGTAGCGGTAGGCGGCATACTTGGTAACTTCGATGATGCACAAAGCGGCGTTAAAAAGATTTTTACTGATGAAGAGTTTAAAAAGTTCCTTGATGAAAAAGGATATATGCTTTCATCTGCAAACTCTATAAACTGGGGCAGACTGCTTCCGCAGATTGTATATTATTTCTCGTCATACTGTGATATGTTAAAGGCAGGGGAAATAAGCCTTGGTGACAAAGTGAACTTTGTAGTTCCTACAGGTAACTTCGGTGACATTCTTGCAGGCTACTATGCTAAGAGAATGGGACTTCCCGTTAACAAGCTTATCTGTGCTTCGAATGAAAATAACGTTCTTACAGATTTTATCCGTACAGGCGTTTATAACAAAAACAGAGATTTCCGTGTTACTGCATCGCCTTCAATGGATATACTTATTTCAAGTAACCTTGAAAGATTTTTGTATGATGTTGCAGGAAAAGATTGCAGTACGGTAAAAGGGTATATGGACGCTCTTGCTTCAAAGGGTAAATACGAAGTAAGTGACGGTATTAAGGATAAGATTTCCGAAATACTTTGGGGCGGTTGTTGTGATGACAACGACACACTGCTTACAATAAAGGATACCTTTGAAAGTTATGGTTACATAATGGATACACATACTGCAGTAGGCAAAAACGTTTACGACCAGTATTTGTTTGAAACAGGAGATATGACAAAAACTGTTATACTTTCCACAGCAAGCCCTTACAAGTTCAACAATGCTGTTTTAACAGCACTTGAAGGCGAGGAAACATTAGAGGGCAAAAATGAATTTGATCTTTTGGATCAGCTTAATGCCAAAACTTCTCTTGATATACCAAAGTCATTGAATGAGCTTAGAACAAAAGCACCAAGGTTTAATGATTCGGTTGAAAAAGACAAGTTAAAGGAATTTGTATGTAGCAAGCTGTTGGGGATATAAATCCTCAACAACTTAAAAGTTATCTTGCTTTAAAAGTTTCGCAGTCTGTTTCAGATGTTGATGTGGCGCTGTTAGGACCAATATTAATGTGTCCTGCCATACACTTTTTGTCGTCATTGTACTGACAGTCGGATACATGACAGCAAATTCCGCAGATTTCGTTTTCTGATTTTGGATTGCAGTTGTTTTGCATTAATAACATCTCCCTTCAGCAGTATTATAATCACTTTCGGAAATATTTATACAAGGGTGAAATTATGGCTTTGTTTTCTATATCAGACCTGCATCTTTCCTTCGGCACAGACAAGCCGATGGATGTATTTGGTAAAAAATGGGAAAATTACGAAGAAAAACTGAAAACAAACTGGAACAACACTGTATCTGAAGAAGATATTGTTATTGTAAACGGTGACAATTCCTGGGCAACTTATCTGGAAGATACCTTTGAAGATTTCAGCTTTATAAACAGCCTTAATGGTACAAAGTTGATTTCAAAGGGAAATCACGATTATTGGTGGTCAACCATGAGCAAGCATCAAAAATGGTGTGAGCAAAACGGTTTTTATACAATAAAATTCCTGCATAATAATTATTATATGTATGCAGACACCGCAATATGCGGCACAAGAGGATGGCAAATTACAAAGTGTGATGAAGGTGATATGAAGGTTCACAACCGAGAACTTGAACGTCTTAAAATCTCACTTGACCTTGCCGCCAAGGAAAAACCACGTAACATAATTGTTGCGTTGCATTACCCGCCTGACGAGCATTTTTGTCGGTTGATTGAAGGATATAATGTGGACTTGTGTCTTTTTGGTCATCTGCACGGGTTGGGTTTTAAAGATTATAAAGATTATGAGGAAAACGGTATAGCTTACAGACTTGTGTCCTGTGACTATTTAGAGTTTCTACCTTATAAAATAATGTCTTGAAAAAAATGAAAAATATGATAAAATTATATGATAAAAAATTGGAAGGAGCAATTTTAAAATGGCAAAGTTAGAAAAGATAGAAAACAGTGTAGCGGAGTTTAAATTAGACATCACTCCAGAGAAATTTGAAGAAGGAATGAAAAAATCTTACAATAAAAATGTAAAGTACATAAATGTTCCGGGCTTCAGAAAAGGTAAAGCACCACGTGCTATGATTGAAAAAATGTACGGTGCAGAAGTATTTTATGAAGATGCACTAAACTTCGTATTCGGTGATGTTTATGAAGAAGCAGTTAAAGAACTTGAACTTGATGTAGTAGATCAGCCTGAAATCACAGACGTAAGTGAAATAAAAAAAGGCGAAAACACTACTCTTTCAGTTAAGGTTACTGTAAAGCCTGAAGTTAAATTAGGTAAATATAAGGGTATTAAACTTGAAAAAGTTGAGTATAATGTAAGCGATGAAGATGTAGATGCAGAAATTTCCAGATTGCAGGAAAGAAACTCAAGAGTTGTTGAAGTTGAAGACAGAGCTGTTGAAAAAGACGATATCGCTGTAATTGACTTTGAAGGCTTTAAAGACGGTGTTGCTTTTGCAGGCGGTGCAGGTAAGGACTTTGAACTTACAATCGGTTCAGGTCAGTTTATCCCAGGCTTTGAAGATCAGCTTATCGGTGCTAACAAGGGTGACGACGTTACAGTAAATGTTACTTTCCCCGAAGATTACCACGCTGAAGATTTGAAGGGCGCTGCGGTTGAATTCAAGGTTAAGGTTAATGCCATAAAGAAGAAAGAGCTTCCTGTACTTGATGACGAATTCGCAAAGGATGTTTCTGAATTCGATACATTTGAAGAGCTTAAAGCAGATACAAAAGCTAAACTTGAAAAGCAGAATGCAGACAGAGCAAAGGCCGAAACAGAAGACAAGGCTATTGAAGCAGTTGCTGAAAAGACAGAAGTTGAAATTCCTGAATGTATGATTAACCACCAGCTTGAAAATATGCTTAGAGATTACGATGCAAGACTTCAGGGTCAGGGCATCAACCTACAGCAGTATTTCCAGATGACAGGTATGACTGCAGACTCATTCAAGGAACAGTTTAAGGACCATGCTACAAAGCAGGTTAAGGTTTCTTTGACACTTGAAGCTATTGCAAAGGCAGAAAAGGTTGAAGCATCAGCTGAAGATGTTGAAGAAGAATACAATAAGATTGCAGAAAACTATCAGATGAAGGCAGAAGATATTAAGAAATTCATCCATGAAGACGACATTAAAGACGGCATCGTAAACAGAAAAGTTGTTGAAATGATAGTTGCTGAATCTAAATAATTATACCTCAGGGGGGAATCATAATGAGCTTAGTACCAACAGTAATTGAACAGACAAACAGAGGAGAAAGGGCATACGACATATATTCCCGACTGTTAAAGGACAGAATCATCATTTTAGGTGAAGAAGTTAACGATGTGTCCGCAGGATTGGTTGTTGCACAGCTATTGTTTTTGGAAGCTGAAGATCCTGAAAAGGATATAAGCCTTTACATCAACAGTCCCGGTGGCAGTATTACAGCAGGTATGGCAATTTATGATACTATGCAGTATATTAAATGTGATGTTTCTACAATTTGTATGGGTATGGCGGCAAGTATGGGTGCATTCTTACTTTCAGCAGGCGCAAAGGGCAAGAGATACGCTTTGCCTAACAGTGAAATAATGATTCACCAGCCTCTTGGCGGAATGCAGGGACAGGCCACAGATATTAAAATCCATGCAGATAGAATTATAAGAATCAAGCAGAATTTAAATGAAATTCTTGCTAAAAATACCGGCAGACCTTTGGATGAAATTATCCGCGATACCGAAAGAGATAATTTCATGTCAGCAGATGAAGCTGCAGCATACGGTCTGATAGACAAGGTTATTACAAGCAGACCATAATTATCCGGAGGTATTTACTCGGTATGAATGAAACTAATTTATCAAAGTGTTCGTTTTGCGGCAAGCCCAGTAATCAGTTGATTGTTGGGCCTGACGTAGCTATTTGCAGTGATTGTATAAGAGCCTGCATAAGTATCATTGAAGACGAATTTGATGATAAGATAACAACAGAAGAACCAAACTTTTTGAATATTCCTAAACCAAAGGAAATCAAAAAAATACTTGATGATTATATAATAGGTCAGGATTATGCAAAAAAACAACTGGCTGTTGCAGTTTATAATCATTACAAAAGAATAAATTCAAATAAAAAGGATGAAGACGGTATTGAAATTCAGAAAAGTAATATTCTGATGCTTGGTCCTACAGGTTCAGGTAAAACTTTACTTGCACAGACTCTGGCAAAAATACTTGATGTTCCTTTTGCAATCGCCGATGCTACAGCACTTACAGAGGCTGGCTATGTAGGCGAAGACGTAGAAAATATTCTGCTTAAGCTTATTCAGGCGGCAGATTATGACCTTAAAAAGGCCGAAAAAGGTATTATTTATATAGATGAAATAGATAAAATTACCCGTAAGGCTGAAAATGTTTCAATTACAAGGGACGTAAGCGGCGAGGGTGTACAGCAGGCTCTTCTTAAAATATTGGAAGGTACTGTTGCCTCCGTTCCGCCTCAGGGTGGCAGAAAACATCCTCAGCAAGAGCTTATTCCTATAGATACAACAAATATTCTATTTATATGCGGCGGTGCATTTGACGGGCTTGAAAAAATTATCGGAAGCCGCATAGGTAAAAAATCTCTTGGCTTTGGGGCTACCATAGAAAGCGCCAAAAACAAAGATGTGGGAGAAATTTTCAAAGAAGTACGTCCGCAGGATTTAATTAAATTTGGTATTATTCCTGAATTTATAGGAAGAGTACCTGTTGTTGCGACACTTGAAACATTGGACGAAGAAGCTTTGATTTCTATTCTCACAAAGCCTAAAAATGCATTGGTTAAACAGTACAAAAAGCTTTTGGGGCTTGATGATGTTGAACTTGAGTTTACAGATGAAGCTCTTGTAGCAGTTGCCAAAAAGGCAATAGAGCTAAAAACAGGTGCAAGAGGTTTGCGCTCTATTTTGGAAGATACCATGACAGATATAATGTTTGAAATACCTTCTAATGAAAAAATACAGAAGGTCACCATAACAGAAAGCTGTATTACAGCAGGTGAATTGCCAAAAATTTCGGTTGTTGAAAAGAGGAAAGCAATAAAATAGCTGTGCTTTAAGAGGTAAAATTATGAAAAGATTAAAAAACAAAAAAATAAGTACAATAATCGTTTTAGTAATTTTATTTATTTTATTGATTGGTATTGCAACGGCAGGATATTTAGCTTACCAAAACCGTAATTCGATTATGGCTGTGTATTATATGTATACAGATAATGTCGGTGCTTTGGAACAAAATAAGCTGGATACTGATGAAAAAGCACTGAATGCCATAAAAGAACATGGAATTGAAAATGTCAGACCGCTGACAGAAGAGGAAACCGGGAAACTCACTTCAGGAGAAATTACTGAGGAAGAAGCTCTGGATATAATTTTGGGTAATGAAGAAGAGACAGATTCCACAGGAGAGGAAAATAATAATCAATCAGGAAGCACAACTACAGAAAACAGTGAAAAGAATAAAGAAATCGCACAATTGATAGGACAAATGTATGTTCTGAAAGCAAAATTTACAAATGAACTTGAAAGTATTGAAGATTGGGTAAATTCACAATATAGGGTATATGTTGCAGAATACGGAGAAGGAAATATACCTTATAGCATAAAAGCCAAAATAGGAAAAGCGGCATATGCTAAGGCATTGGGATTAGAAACTGATTGTGACAACCAGGTAAATGATATTTTGTCACGGCTTACCGTACTTTTACAGGAAACAGGGCAAAGCACAAACCTTGTTACAGAAATAAAGGCGGCTTATGAAAATGAAAAAATGTTGGCAAAAACTCAATATATGAGTAAAATATAAAAGGTTAATATATATAGGAGGGATAAATGGTATGAGAAACTTATTTTTGAAGGTTATTTCTATTGCAATAATGGTTATGTTGGTTGCAACTGTGGGAATAACTGTAAGCGCTTACGAATATCCCGATGAGGGATACTGGGCTAATGAGGCTATTGATGCCGCAATAGACAATGGTTTGCTCCGCGGAAAAGAAGATGGAAAAATTCATAGCGAGGATAATCTTACCAGAGCAGAAATGGCAGCTATTATGGTAAGGTCGTTTGGTGCGACTGTTAAGGCGGACATAAGCGATTATTCTGATTTAGTTCCATCTGCATGGTATTATGAATACTTTGCAAAGGCAGTACAGATGAAGGTGTTTGAAGGTGATGGTACAGGACATATGCGTCCTAATGACTATATCACCAGAGAAGAAGTATTCACTGTTGTTGCCAGAGCTTTGGTTTTGAGTGATTCAGATCATTCTTCTTTAAATAAATTTAAGGATTCATCTGAAATCAGCAGCTGGGCTTTGGATTATATGAGCATTATGGCTCAGAAATCATACGTTAACGGTGATGAAACAGGCAACGTGAATCCTAAAAAATACATAACAAGAGCTGAATTTGCACAGCTTATGTACAATATTTTTAAGACTTACTATCTGACAAGCGGCTCGTACAGTGATACTGTTGATACAGCTTGTGTCATGATAAATACGGAAGATGTTAATCTTACAAATGTTGTAGTACAGGGTGATTTGATTATTGGCGACGGTGCAAATGAATGCACAATTAATCTTAGAAATGTCACAATTGAGGGAAGATTGCTTGTACGCGGTTCTGCGACAATGAAACTTGTAGGTACAACTGTCGGCGAAATGGTTGTAGTAAATAACTTTAACAATGTTGTACATTTTGACAACTATAAGACAGAACCTGTGTTTAAAGGTATTGTTGAAAATACTAAGGCAACGTTCAAACAAAGTGGCGGAGGTAGCGGAGGTAGCGGAGGTTCTTCGTCATCAACAAAATATGACGTAACCTTCTACTATGGAAATACCAAGATTGATGAAGTATCTGTTAAATCAGGTAGTACTGTACCTGAAGAATCTTTCCCGATTATTGAGGGTCATGTGAAAGATTCATCCGTTTCATCAGTATATAAAGATGCTGAAACTCATAAGATACCGTATGAATATTGGTATTACGCTTCGGAAGGAAATCTGAAAGAATTCACAAAAGATACTGTTGTTAAAAAGGATACAGATGTTTATTTGGCTTCTAAACGCTTTAATGTTTTTGTTAATTCATATTCCTTAAATCATCTTTATGCTTCTGAAACCCGATTTGCTGATACTGTGAAAGATATTCTTTATGATGTTAAAAACAGCGAAATTATTTTAGATCAGTTGGAAGCACAGTTAGAAGAGAAGAAAGCAGATGCCAGAGCACAGAAGATACTTGATGAAGATGACAACATTAAGATGATAAGTGCTATGATTAAATTCTCACAAATTCTTGGCAAAGATAAGGTTGAGGAATTTATAGTAGACAGTGCAAAGGAATCCTTTGGCAACAACGACAAATTAGAAGTAGCTTTTGTGGAATATCTTAAGAATTCGGTAAATACTTCAGATGCTGACTATGTTGCGGAAACAAAGGGTCTTATGGTAAATGCTTTTGAACATGTTATAGACGATGATCCTACATTGGTTGATGAGCTTGAAGCATTGGCTTACAGCATTATGGAAGACCCTGATGCATTTTATGATATTACAGGCCTCGACTACAATTCATTTACAGATATTCAAAGAGAAGCTATTATTGACGAGTTTGTTTTGAAATTGGAAACACCTTCAACAGAACGTGACATAATAGTTGCAAAACTTGTTGATTATCTGTTTACTCCTGCACATGAACACGAGCTTGAAGATATGGTTCACTATGCAAATGTATTCTTAAATGACCATGAGGATGAACGTGATCAGGTAGTTGAAAATATTATCGAAGAACTTTACAGAGAAGAACTTGATCAACTTGTTTATGAACTTATAAACAAAGACCAGTTTACTCTTACAAAGAAGATTGTATTCGTTGCAGAAGGCATGAAAAATAAAATCGAGAATGACTATGACTACGAAACATTTATAGGTTCAAAAATTCCGGAAAGACTTGAAAAAGTCTTTGCAATCTATCCGGAAGAAAAGGTTAAAGAACTGTACAATTATGCAATTGACGATATGCTTGATCAGATTGATGCGGCAATTGAACTTGTAGATGCAGGTGGAACAGCGAAAATTGACAGTGGATTTACGGTGGTAGTAAACCCAATTGCTGATATATACGATCCGATTTATAAAGGAATAGTACAGTTTATTGAGGATAAGTTGAGTGATAAATATTATTATTCAGAAAATATATACCTTCAGGAACTTGTTAAACTACTTAATCCAGAAAATATTGTAACAGGTTCAGCAAACGAAAAACCTAATGAACTTTCAGGTTATAAGATTAAATCTGTGGATTATTATGCGGATTGGTTGTACAAGGTGGCTGTTTTAACTGACGATGCTGTACTTTGGTATCATAAAAATCTTAAAGAAGGCGAAATTGACAAGCTGACTGACGATTATCAGGATTTGGTACTTAAATATGTAAACATTATTGCAGAAAATCTTGACGTATATGCACAGGACGGCACCCTTCCTAACGAAAACCTTACTCCTATAGAGAAGGTTCTAAAAGAAAAATTCCCTGAACAGTTCAAGAAACTTGTGGATTGGTATAAGGACAGCGAGCTTAATAAGAAGTACAGCGATGAAGATTATCAGGATATACAGGATAAGGTATACCGCATTTTGCAGGAAGTAAATCTTACAACAGATGAATTTTTTGACAGAGTTTTGAACAGTGAGTATATAGAAGACCTTGAAGAGGCAATCGGTGATTATTGCCAGAAGATTGATAATGATACTTACAAAATAACAGCAAAAAATTATACAATAAAATTCAAAAGAGAATTATTAAAAGTAATTAAAGATAGTTAAAGGGTGAAAACATATGAAGAAATTACTTTCCATGTTTATAGTTTTTACACTTGTGATTTCAAGTGTAACGGTATTTGCTTCATCTGCAGGTGATACAGCTAAAACAACTGTAGAGGAAATAAAGACTATTACTTTCAGCGATGTTGATGCTAATGCTTCAAGCGGGACAGCTATTTATAAGCTTGTAAATGCCGGAATTCTTAATGGTTATGAAGACGGTACATTTCGTCCTAACAACCCACTTACAAGAGCAGAACTTTGTAAGATAGTAAACCTCGTGTTTAAATACACGGAGGCTGAAGAACTTACTTTTTCTGATGTTAAAAAAGAGGATTGGTTTTACAATTATGTAGCTATTGCTAAAAAAGCAGGCTATATTACAGGTCATGCAGATGGCACATTTAAAGGTAATGACTACCTTACAAGAGAGCAGACCTGTGCAATTATTACTCGTGTTGCAAGCCTTTATGACCTTTCAATGACTGAAACAATTACAGATGCAGTTTCAGAATGGGCAGTTTCATATGTAAACAAGGTTGTTGCGAATAAATTGATGCCATTAGAAGAAGGCGGTAAATTCAGAGCAACAGAAAATATTACAAGAGCAGAACTTGTTTCTGTTGTATCAAACTTTGTTGTTGAGGAGCAAAAACCTGCTGAAGGCACAACGGTTGCACAGTATACAGTAACTTTTAATACAAACGGCGGAAGTGCAATAGCTGCTGTTAAGATTGAATCAGGCAAGAATGTCACAAAACCTACTAATCCTACGAAAACAGGTCATACTTTTGCAGGTTGGTATTCAGACAGCGGATTGACAAAGACATTTGATTTTAACACAAAAATAACAGCAGACGTTACTTTGTACGCAAAATGGAATAAAGGCAGTGCCGTCGGAGGCGGCGGTGGAGGATCTTCAGGAGGAGGTTCATCCAAACCTGTAATTGATAAAGAAAAGCAGGATGAAGTTGTGACTACGATTGAGTCTTTGGTAAAATCTATAAATAACAAAATAACAAGTTTTTCTGCTAAGGAGCTAGAAATTCTTGAAATTGTATTGGATGTTATGGATTCTGTTTTGATAGATGCAGAAAAAAAAGCGGTTTATAACGGAGACTATATAATCGATAATTACTCTGACGACATTGACAAAGCCGGTGGATTGTATAATGCGATGACAGATGAGGAAAAATCACAGTTTGAAACAACACTTGTGACTAATTTGGGAAAAGGAGATGCTGAAACACTTTTGAAGGTTATGTTTGGCATGACTCTTGAAGATGCAAAGGATAAAATTGATAAATAATTTTAATTGGCGGTGTATAATACACCGCCTTTTTTTATTTCTAAAAATTAAAAAAATGTTAATAATATTAGCACATAATTAATGTATAATTATTCCAAGGTGATTTATATGAAAAAAATTTTACATTCGGGAATTATATCATTTTTAATTATTTTGTTTATACAGCTTGGCGTGTTTGCATCGCTGATATTCTGGCTTAATGAGTATCGTGAATATATACTTGGTATAACGTCACTTATTTCTGCAATTTTGCTTGTTTATGAAATAAACAGACCAAGCGAACCCTCATTTAAATATGCATGGATAGTACTGATAACTGTTCTGCCGGTTTTTGGGTGGCTTTTTTATGTTTATACTCACCTTAATGTAGTTACCAACGAAATTAGCAGAAGAACAAAGGTAATTGCACAAAAAACCAAGCAGTATTTGATTCAGCCTTCGGATATAACCTGTGAAATTGAAAAAACAGATATATATGGAATATCAAAATATCTTAATGATGTTGCACACTGCCCCACATATAAAAATACATCGGTCGAGTATTTTTCATTAGGTGAAGACAAGTTCGAAAAGATGAAGTATGAACTTGAAAATGCAAAAAAGTTTATATTCATGGAATATTATATTGTTGATATAAAATCTTCAATGTGGTTGGAAATTTTTGAAATATTAAAAAGAAAAGTGGCTGAAGGTGTAGAAGTACGCCTTATGTACGACGCGATGGGAAGTCTTAAGATATTTCCTGTAGAGTATATAAAAGAGCTTGAAAAATATGAAATAAAATGTAAGGTTTTTAAACGTGTAACACCTATTCTGGAAACCTACCAGAATAACCGTGACCACAGAAAAATCCTTGTCATAGACGGACACACAGCCTTTACAGGCGGAATAAACATTGCAGACGAATATATAAACATAAAAGAGCGCTTCGGACATTGGAAGGATACTGCGGTTATGATAAAAGGTGAAGCGGTTGCAAGCTTTACAATTATGTTTTTGCAGATGTGGAATTTAACTGATGAAGAAACAGAAAAATACGAAAAATATATTGTTAGAAAGCCCCAAGCTGCAGATGGATATGTTATACCCTACTGTGACAGTCCTATAGATAATGAAAATATTGGGGAAAGGGTATACATTGATATAATAAACAGAGCAAAAAAATATGTTCATATTATGACGCCGTACCTTGTAATAAGTCACGAAATGCAGGAGGCACTTAAATATGCGGTAAAACGAGGTGTAGATGTGCATATAGTTATGCCGCACATACCCGACAAGGATTATGCGCTTTGGCTTGCACGCTCTTACTACAAAAAGCTGATAATCAGCGGAGTAAAAATATACGAATATAAAGCTGGCTTTGTTCATGCAAAGGTTACGGTAAGTGACGGTAATACCGCGGTTGTGGGAACAATAAATTACGATTACAGAAGTTTGTATCTTAACTACGAATGTGCACTCTTTATGCACGATGTGCCTGAAATTTCACGTATCGAACAAGACTGTGTTAATACAGAAGAAAAGTGCACGCAAATCACTGTAGAAGAATATGGAAAATTCAATATATTCGGCAGACTTTTTGGTATGATAATACGCTTGTTTGCCCCGTTGATGTAAAAAAGACTGTATCAAAATGATTTTCATTTTGATACAGTCTCCTTTTCCCATTTTATAAGCATTATTATGCCACTCACAAGATATACTAACCACATTAAAAGTGTTGCAATGTTGTCACTTCCTGATGAAAAATTGCACCACCACATATATACGCTTACGGTATTTACCCCAAGCCATATCCACCATTGTTCTGAATACATACCTACAGATACAATCATTGCAACAACAGATGCAACGGTTGTAAATGAGTCCACAAATGGCATTGTATCGCCAAAGTATGCAAGGAGTAAACCGTAAAGATAGGTGGCAACTGCAATTATGGCAGCAATAAGAAGTCTGCCACCGTTTTTCATATGCTTTTTTGTAACCTCGTGGGTTTCGGTACTTATGTTTTTACTCCACACAAAAAAGCCTACAAATTGCATTGGAATGTAATATATTACATTAAGCATTGTTTCTCCGTAAAGCTTTGCGTTAAAGGATATTATTGCATAAAGCACACAGTTTATAAGCCCGAAAAAGTATGCACTGAGTTTTCCTTTACCTGCAAAAATAACGTATGCAATACCCGTTACGGCAGATATTATTCCCATAATTGAGTCCTGCCAGTATATCGAAAGTGCAGTTATTACAGAGCAGGTAAACAAAAGCCATAATATTTCCCAAAGCTTCCAGCCTGACAATTCATTTTCAATAAATTTTTTCATAAAAACGTTTCCTCATAAATTTTACTTGATTATACCATAAAAAAGTGTTTATATCAACATAAATTCTTTACAAAGACAAATGATTATGATAAAATATTTTTATTGAAAGGAGGAAAGGCAATGGTTAAATTCGGAACAGCCGGTAATCCTGAAATTTTTTACGACCAGGGTGGCAAGTCCTCTTTGGAAATGCCGAAATGGTTAAACAGTATAGGTCTTAATGCTTATGAGTATCAGTGTGGAAGAGGTGTTAAAATATCTGACGAGGCGGCACAGATTCTCGGTGAAAAGGCACGTGAATATAACATTGCCCTAAGTGTCCATGCACCGTATTTTACAAATATATCAAGCGTAGAGCCTGAAAAAATTGATAATACAATAAAATATATTCTGCAGGCGGCAAATGCCGCACATCATATGGGTGCAAAAAGATTGGTTGTGCATATGGGTGCCGCAAAGGATATTACACGCAGATATGCTATGGAAATATCCAAAACAACTGTTGAACGTGCACTTGCAGAGCTTGACAATGCAGGGTTTTCGGATGTGACACTTTGTATGGAAACAATGGGCAAAATCAATCAGATGGGTACAATAGAGGAAGTTATGGAGCTGTGTTGCATGGATGAGCGGCTTTTACCTACGGTAGATTTCGGTCACCTTAATTCACGTATGCAGGGTGCACTTAAAAACGAAGAGGATTTTGAACATATTATAAAATATATGGAAAAGAAAATCGGCAGAGAAAGGACAGCCAATTTTCACGCACACTTCAGCAAAATAGAATTTACAAAAGCAGGTGAAAAGAAGCATCTTACTTTTGAAAATACAGAATACGGACCTGATTTTACACCACTTGCAAGGGTGCTTGCAAAGCGAAAGCTTTCACCTACAATAATTTGTGAATCCGCAGGTACTCAAAGTCAGGATGCATTAACAATGAAGAAAATATATGAGGAGTGTTTGAAATGAAAATACTTATTATAAACGGACCAAATCTTAATATGTTGGGTATAAGAGAGCCCGAAAAGTACGGCAATGAAACCTTACCAGATATTAACGGTAAAATTAAAAAATACTGTGATGACAATAATATTGATGTGGAATTTTATCAGTCAAATATTGAGGGTGAAATTATAAATAAAATCCATTCAGCAAGAGGTAATTTTGACGGTATAATTATGAATGCAGGTGCTTTTACACATTACAGCTATGCAATACGTGACGCTATTCCCATTGCAGAAATGCCCGTTGTAGAGGTTCATCTTACAAACGTTCATTCACGTGAAGAATTCCGCCATAAATCTGTTATTGCACCTGTATGCAAAGGACAAATCTGCGGTTTTGGAAGCAACAGCTACCTTGTGGCAGTAAAGGCGTTGGAGCTTAGTTTATGATAAATGACATTTTAAAGCAAAAAAACCTTGAAGCAATAATTGTTACCAGTCCTGAAAATCTTTACTACTTCAGTGGTTTTACAGGCGGTGAAGGATTGTTGGTATTCACCCCTGAAAAAAAGTATGTTATAGTAGACGGTCGTTATACTATACAGGCTAAGGAGCAAACCAAGGATTTTGAGGTTATACAGTACAGCGTATTACCGTATAAAATTATCGCGGATATGGGTTTTGATAAAATAGGTTTTGAGGACAAGACCATATCATATAATTCCTTTAAGATGATGAGCAATGCTATGCCTGCGGTTACATTAATGGGAGTTTCTGATGAGCTTAACGAATACCGCAAAGTGAAAAGTGATGAGGAATGTAAAACCATTCGCCGTGCGGAGCAGATAGGGGACATGGCATTTGAATACATTCTGCCATTTATAAAGCCTGGAATTACAGAAAGGGAAATTGCACTTGAGCTTGAATACTTTATGAAAAAGCAGGGTGCATCTGCACTTTCCTTTGATACAATAGTTGCGGTGGGTGAACGCAGTGCACTGCCACACGCTAACCTTACAGATAAAAGGGTTGAGGAAGGCAAGGTTGTCCTTATGGACTACGGCTGTGTGTACAACGGCTACTGCAGTGATATGACACGTACTGTTGCGGTAGGCTATGCTGACGATAAAACAAAAAACATTTATGACACAGTGTTAAAAGCCCAACTTTCGGCTATTGATGCCATAAAGGCAGGAGTACCCAATAAAGATGTAGACAAGGTTGCAAGGGATATAATTGCCGATGCGGGTTACGGTGAAACCTTTACGCATTCATTAGGTCACGGCGTAGGGCTTGAAGTACATGAACAGCCAAACCTTTCACCAAGGTCTGAGGATGCACTGAAAACAGGCAATATCGTAACTGTTGAACCGGGTATTTATATAGAAGGTTTTTGTGGGGTACGTATAGAGGATTTGGTATTGGTTACAGAAGACGGCTGTGAAAATTTCACACATTCTTCAAAAGATTTTATTATATTGTAAAAAAGACTTGAATTTTATGGGAAAATATTGTAAAATATAGGATAGATAAATTTTGATAATAATTTGGAGGTATAAATAAATGATTACAGCAGGTGATTTCAGAAATGGTGTTACTTTCGAAATGGACGGTAAAGTATACCAGGTAGTAGAATTTCAGCACGTTAAACCGGGCAAGGGCGCAGCTTTCGTAAGAACAAAGCTTAAAGACGTTATCAACGGTTCTAATGTTGAAACAACTTTCAGACCAACAGATAAAATGCCGAAGGCTCATATCGAACGTAAGGATATGCAGTATTCTTATTCAGACGGTGATCTATACTATTTCATGGATCCTGAAACATTCGATATGATTCCTCTTAACTCATCACAGCTTGGTGATGCTCTTAAATTCGTTAAGGAAAACGATACAGTACGTCTTATCTCTTACAAGGGTAACGTGTTTGATGTAGAACCACCTACATTTGTTGAACTTGCAGTTACTGAAACAGAACCTGGCGTTAAGGGCGATACAGCTACTAACGTAACAAAGGCTTGCACATTGGAAACAGGTGCAGTTATTCAGGTTCCTATCTTCATTAACGAAGGTGACGTTATCAGAATCGATACACGTACAGGCGACTACATGGAAAGAGTTTAATTTATTGCCTTTTGGTAATAATATACTCAGAATTTAAGGAGGGATATTTATGTCACTAATTTCTGAAAAGGTTGCATACTTACAGGGTCTTGCCGAAGGTCTTAAGATTAATGGTGAAACACCTGAGGGAAAGTTGCTTACAGAAATAATTAACGTACTTGGCAGTATTTCTGATGAACTTGAAGCACAGGAAGACGCACAGGACGAACTTTACGATAAAGTGTTTGAACTTGAAGATGCTGTTTACGGCGACGAAGATTACGACGACGATGACGAATACTTCTTGGAAGAATGCGATGAAGATGAAGAATTTACTATAAAATGTCCTACTTGTAATGAAGAATTTTTCATTTCCTATGAGGACTTGGAAGACGAAGCAGAGCTTAACTGTCCTTACTGCAATCAGGAAATTGAGCTTGATTTAAGCTGCGATGGAGATTGCTCATGCTGCGACGGAGATTGCGAATAATTAAAATTTAACGGCAATGGAGTTTTCTCCTTTGCCGTTTGTTTGTAAAAGGGGTTGTTTTTATGGTTGTTATAGCAATTGTGACAATAGTTGCTTTTTTGCTGGACAGAATAAGCAAAGTTGTAATGATTAATACTGTTTTTAATATAGAATCATTAAGTATTGACTCCGTTGCCGAAACTGTACCGGTTATAAAGGATGTTTTGCATTTTACCTACCTTGGCAATGATGGTATGGCGTTTGGAATGCTTTCCGGCAGCAAGGCTTTGCTTATTGTGCTTTGCTTTGTGATTCTTGCTATTATAGGCTTTGTTATTTATAAAACCAAACCCCAAAAAAAGCTTGAAAAAATAAGCTATGGACTGATAATAGGCGGTGCAACAGGAAATCTTTATGACAGATTTGCACACGGATTTGTTATTGACTTTATTGATGTACGCTTTATTGATTATCCTACATTTAATGTGGCAGACTGTTTTGTGGTTATAGGTGCAATACTTCTTTGTACATGTGTTATATTTTTTGACAAAAAGGAAGATGAAGTTGAAAAAGATTAATTACATTGCTGATGAAAACATAAGAATAGATAAGTTTATTGCATCAAAGCTTGATGGTGTTACACGTTCGCATATTCAAAAGCTTATTGATGAGGGAAATGTTACCGTAGACGGAAAAAGTGTAAAATCAAATCACAAGCTTAAAATGGGTCAGGATATAGAGGTTACTTTACCCGAAGCAAAACAGCTTGACGTAAAGGCAGAAAAAATTGATCTTGATATTGTGTATGAGGATGAACACATGCTTGTTGTAAACAAGCCTCAAAATATGGTGGTACACCCTGCAGCAGGTAATTTCGAGGGTACACTTGTAAACGCACTTATGCACCATTGCGGTGATTCACTGTCGGGGATAAACGGCGTTATACGTCCTGGAATTGTACACCGTATAGATAAAGATACAAGCGGACTTTTGCTTGTGGCAAAGGACGATGTAACACATATCGGTCTTTCTGAACAGATTAAAGAGCATTCTTTGACCAGAAAGTATATTGCCATAGTTCACGGTAATTTTAAAAATGACGAAGGTACTGTGGATGCACCTATCGGCAGACACCCTACCGACAGAAAGAAAATGTGTATAACAGAAAAAAATTCCAAAAATGCAGTTACTCATTACAGAGTTTTGCAAAGATTTATGGAATACACCCTGGTGGAGTGTAAGCTTGAAACCGGCCGTACACATCAGATTCGTGTACATATGGCAAGTCTTGGGCACCCTGTAATGGGTGACAAGACCTATGGTGTAAAAAAGGAAAAATACAATTTAAGCGGTCAGCTTTTGCACGCTAAAATTGTAGGCTTTATTCACCCTGTAACCAAAGAATATATGGAGTTTGAAACAGAAATCCCCGAAAGATTTATGAAGTTTTTAAACAAAAAGAATTAAATAACTAACCTGGAGAAAAAATTTAAAGCAGATTTAACATAAATCTGCTTTATTTTTTAATATTAGTATGTTATAATGTAATTGAATTTAAAAGAAAGGAGATGGTATGTTGAATATTGCACTTATAGCACATGACAAGAAAAAAGATGTGATGATTAAATTCTGTAGTGATAATAAAGAAATTTTAAGTAAGCATTCTCTTTTTGCAACAGGTACAACCGGTAAATTGATTAATAATTTAACAGGTCTTGAAGTACACAGATTTTTATCGGGGCCTTTAGGCGGTGACCAACAGATTGGTGCAAAAATTGCATCAGGAGAAATGAATCTTGTAATTTTCTTCCGTGACCCTTTAACTGCACAGCCGCATGAACCCGATGTTTCGGCATTACTTCGACTTGCAGATGTACATTGTGTACCGCTTGCCACAAATGTATCTACAGCAAAGGTTATGCTTGATTCCTTAGAACATGGCAATGTGGAATGGAATGACCTTATATGCAGAGATTATATGAACTAAAAAACACATTTATGAAAACATAAATGTGTTTTTTGTTTTTATCCTATAGTAAATTGAATTATTCAACAGTAACCGTACAAGTTGCGGTGTATCCTCCATTGGTTGTTGTTACCGTTATTTTTACAGTACCGGGACTAACAGCCGTTACTTTGCCACCGGAAACTGTTGCAACATTGGTATCGGATGATTCCCATTTTACTGTTTTTACTGTTGCTGTAGATGGAGTAATAGTAGCAACTAAGGTTTCTGATTCACCAACATTTAAATTCAATGTTTTTTTGTCTATTGATACCCCATTTGGCAATATTGTTGCCGGAATAACAGTACCTGTATACAAATAATACATTGTTGATTGTGTATAGAAGTCTGTAAGGTTTACACAGAAGAAGTTAAGTGCTGTTGCAAGATTCTGAGCTTCAACAAAAACTTCTGAACCATATAGTACAGCATCTACATTATGAGTTTTATCTCCGTTTTGAATGTTAAAAACAATATCTTTTAATTCATACTGCATTGTACCGAATGTTCTGAAGTTTGATTTCATTTTTTGAGCAGCAGGTTTAATACTATTATCTGCAGGAACATTTACTGTCAATGTGGATGTTGAACTGTTCCAGTTGTAAGAAATACCAAGACAATCTGCAAATGCACGGAAGGGAACATAAATTTTCTTGTCCAATGATGTTTCTATATAACAATCGTTGGATGTTACCATAGCCCATCCGTTAAATGAAACGGAATTTGTAATCATATTTGCTTTACCATGATGAGACTGAACTTCTTTTATTGTAACATTGTTAATTGCTGATGATTGAATAACAGGTGCGGCAACTATCTGAGATGGGTTTGTTTCAATAAGGACTCTGCGGTTGTCACCGTCCCATACAACATTGTAGCCGAAATCTCTAAGCTTTGTTGCGGGTATAACTGTTTGTCCGCCAAGGTTGTAACTTTCTATTGCAACTCCGTTAAAGTATGTAACAATGTCTGTGTGGTAGTAACTGCCTGCCACTGCACCGATAGGGCCGTTTGCAGATGCTGTTGCACTTGATGTAGCAGTACCTTTGTTGTCGGTAATTGTAAGAGTTCTTGCATTACCGTCCCAATCTACATTGAAGCCGTAAGTTCTCAGCGCCTCAACAAGAATTACCGTTTTGCCTCCTACGTTGTAGGAATCTATAAGCTGACCTCTTACATATGATTTAATGTCTGTATAGTAATAATTTCCGGCTTTGCCGTATGCTGCATTAACACCTATACAAAGTGTGGAAATAAGCATAATAGTCACTAACATAACGCTTATGATTTTTTTAATCATTTTCAACACATCCTTTTAATTTGCTTTGTTTTATTATATCACACAAAAATAGAAATTACAATAAAAAATATATAACAATTTATTCTAAATTGCAAACTTGTCCTATATATTTAAATAGGAGTGATAATATGAAAAAGCTTGTTTTTACATATGTGGGATTTGTTTTAATAATAATTATTGTTTCATCAATGTTTTCCTTAAAAAAGAATGTGCGGAGGAAGGATGTGTTTACTCTTAATCTGCCTGAAACAATTAATGTATATTTTAAAGATGAAGGAAAAACGCAAGAAATTAATATGGAAGATTATATTGTATGTGTAGTCAGTGCAGAGGTACCAGCCAGCTTTCACGAAGAGGCTATCAAGGCACAGGCAGTGGCGGCAAGAACATATGTATATAATAAGTATAAAAAGTTTACGGAGGACCCGTCACTTGCACCTGATGAACATAAGGATGCCTCAGTATGTACGGATTATACACATTGCTGTGCATATTACAGCAAAGAAAAATTGCAGGAAATTCACGGCGAAGAGTGGATGAAAAAATACTATGATAAAATCGTGGATTGCGTAAAAGCTACCAAGGGTGAAATAATCCTTTATGAGGGAGAGCCTATTACAGCATCCTTTCACGCATCAAGCGGAGGATGCAGAACGGAAAACAGCGGGGATGTGTGGAGCAGTAACCTGCCATATCTGGTAAGTGTTGAAAGTCCTGGAGAAGATAAAAGGGAGGGATACAATACGGTGGTAACCGTAAGCTGTGATGATTTCAAGACAAAAATAAATGAAAAATATCCTGATGCCGCACTTGGTGATGACCGCAACACATGGCTTGGTGATATAACCTACACTCAGGGTAATTCTGTAAATACAATTAAAATAGGAAATACTCAGATAAAGGGAACGCAAATACGAAGTCTTTTCGGGTTAAAGTCTGCCTGCTTTGAAATAAGTATGCTTGATGACAAGGTGACTTTTAATGTTCACGGCTCAGGACACGGAGTGGGTATGAGCCAGCACGGTGCAAATATAATGGCAAATGACGGAAAAGGATACATTGACATATTAAAATGGTACTATACAGGTGTTGAAGTTAAAAAATAGGGTATAAATCAGCATACTATGGAAATAATAGCCATAGGAGGTTGATATTATGAGTGAAAAAAGAGGCAGTTCCGTAGCAAAACTTATCGGCAATAAAATATTTATAGTCCTTCTTGCTTTTTCAGTTGCAATTATCTTTATTTCGCTGGCATTTAACCGTAGCATTAAAAAGGTTTCTGTAGAGAATGAGGAATATTCGGAAGAATTACCTGTAACAACAGATACCTCTGACGCTGCCGAAGAATATTTATTTGATGAGTATGCTGAAGCAGAAGAAACATTTGAAGAGGATGAAGCTGAAGAAGCAATAACATACAGGTTGCCTGTTGCGGGAGAATTGCAAAAGGAATTTTCAAAAGAGGAGCTTTTGTGGAATGAAACCATGCAGGACTGGAGGACTCACAACGGCGTAGACATTGAAGCCGAGGAAGGTGCCGAGGTGGTTACAGCCGCACCTGGAACAGTTATGGAAGCATATAAAGATGAAATGTGTGGTTTTACGGTAAAGGTAAGTCACAGCGACGGTACGGTAACCGTGTATAAAAATCTCGGCAAAACCGTTGTCGAAAAAGATGATATTTTAGATGAAGGACAGATGATTGGAACTGTGGGAAGCACAGGAGCTTTTGAAATGATGCAAAAGCCTCATTTGCATTTTGAAGTTGTTTTGGAAGGCAAACACGTAAATCCTCTGGAATTTATAAAATAAGTATGGAAATATTGTCACCTCTGTGTTATAATGACATAGAGGTGATTTTTTTGAAACCGGAATTCAAAAAATATATGGATTTACTTTTGGAATGGAATGAAAAAATAAACCTTACGGCTATTACCGAGCCTAAGGAGGTTGAAATAAAGCATTTTGAAGACTGTCTTACATGCCTTAAAAGCGGTTATATAAAAGACGGTGATAAAATTGTTGATGTGGGTACAGGTGCAGGTTTTCCAGGACTGCCAATTAAAATTGAAAACAACAGTGTTAAGCTTACACTTATGGACAGCCTTAACAAGAGAATCAACTTTTTAAAGGAAGTTTCCGCACAGCTTAACATTGATACGGAATGCATACATATCCGTGCAGAAGAAGCAGGGAAAAATAAATTGTACCGTGAACAGTTTGACGTTTCTGTAAGCCGTGCGGTTGCAAGACTTTCCGTTTTGGTTGAATATTGTTTGCCCCTTGTTAAAAAAGGTGGTTATATGCTTGCTATGAAGGGTAAGGATATTGAGGCAGAGCTTGATGAGGCAAAGCCGCTTATAAAACTTTTGGGAGGACAGGTTAAGGAAGTGCAGCTTCACACATTGTCTGATGAAGAAATAACACATAGTATAGTTGTTATAGAAAAGATGGCAAATACACCGGGTAAATATCCCCGTAATGGCAAAAAGGTAGGAACTGTATAAAAAAATTAAAAAAACTCTTGACTAATTTTGGTTTATGTGATATATTTATATAGACCTCGTAAAAATAGGTCTTTTTTTGATGTACGTTTTTACGTATTAACACTTTAAAATATAATTTGGAGGTTTAATGATATGAGAGTAAAAATCACATTGGAATGCACAGAATGCAAGCAGAGAAACTATGATACAATGAAGAATAAGAAGAACGATCCGGATCGTCTTGAAATGAACAAGTACTGCAAATTCTGCAGAAAGCACACTCTTCACAAAGAAACAAAATAATTTCTACTTACTTAGAAGGAGTGATAAAATGGCTAAGAATAAAAAGAACAGATTTCTTAACTTTTTCAAAGAAGTTAAGGGTGAACTAAAAAAAGTTACATGGCCAAGCTTTAAACAGGTTAGAAACAATACACTTATCGTTATTATAAGTGTGTTGATTATCGGTGCGTTTATCTGGATATTTGATGCTTTGTTTGGTTTTGGATGGAAAAAGGTACTTGACTTAAGAAATCCTGATGTACAGATTGAACAGACCACAAACGAACAGACTTCAGGTGATACTCAGCCTGTGGACGGAAGTCAGCAGACAGAAACAAATGCTGAAGGTACCCAACAATAATAATACGAATAGGAAGTGATGGCACATGGCAAAGGCTAAATGGTATGTAGTCCATACCTATTCAGGTTATGAGAACAAGGTTAAGGCTAACATCGAAAAAACCATAGAAAATCGTGGCATTGAAGATGCTATCCTGGATATACAGATTCCTATGGAAGAAGTTGTGGAAATGAAGGACGACGAAAAGAGAGTCGTTACACGCAAGAAATTTCCCGGCTATGTTATTATAAAGATGAATATGTCTGATGAAGCATGGTATATAGTACGTAATACACGTGGCGTTACCGGTTTTGTCGGCCCCGGCTCAAAGCCTGTACCTCTTACAGATGAAGAGGTTGAAAACATGGGCATTGAAAAGCAGCAGATTATTCTGAACTATGCAGAGGGCGATAGCGTTAAAATCAAGTTTGGCCCACTTTCCGACTTTGTCGGTATTGTTGATGAAATCAGCATGGAAAAGAAAAAGGTTCGTGTTGTTGTTTCAATGTTTGGTAGAGAAACTCCTGTTGAACTTGAGTTCAATCAGGTAGAGGTTGTATAATTTCGCTTATGCGATGTTATAGTGGGAGGGAATTGGTCCCGTTTGTACCACATTAAGTATGTTAGGAGGTGTAAACTATGGCTCAAAAGGTAGCTGGTTACATTAAATTACAAATCGCAGCGGGTAAAGCTACTCCTGCACCACCGGTTGGTCCTGCACTTGGTCAGCATGGTGTTAACATTATGGAATTCTGCAAACAGTTCAACGAAAAGACAGCTAAAGATGCAGGTCTTATTATTCCTGTTGTAATTACAGTTTTTGCAGACAGATCATTTACTTTTATTACTAAGACTCCACCGGCAGCTGTTCTTATAAAGAAAGCTTGTAAGATCGAAAAGGCTTCTGGCGTTCCTAACAAGACTAAGGTTGCTCAGCTTTCAAAGGCTGACCTTCAGGCAATTGCTGAACAGAAGATGCCTGACCTTAATGCCGCTTCATTGGAAGCTGCTATGTCTATGATCGCTGGTACTGCTCGCAGTATGGGTGTTACAGTAGAAGAGTAATCCACACACTTCGGTGATTTAATTAAGTGGGAGGGGACATTTTTCCCGTTTGACCACAAGGAGGTAAAAGAATGAAAAGAGGTAAAAAGTATCAAGAAAGCGCTAAGCTTATTGAGAAAGCACGCCTTTACGACACAGCTGAAGCTATGGATTTGATTACAAAGACAGCTAAAGCTAAGTTCGATGAAACAGTAGAGGCTCATATACGTTTGGGTGTTGACTCTCGTCACGCTGACCAGCAGGTTAGAGGTGCGGTAGTTCTTCCACACGGTACAGGTAAAACAGCACGCGTTCTTGTATTTGCTAAAGGTGATAAGGCTACAGAAGCTGAGCAGGCAGGTGCGGATTTCGTAGGTGCTGAGGAACTTATTCCAAGAATTCAGAACGAAAACTGGTTCGATTACGACGTTATCGTTGCTACACCTGATATGATGGGTGTTGTAGGTCGTTTGGGTAAAGTATTGGGTCCAAAAGGTTTGATGCCTAACCCTAAGGCTGGTACAGTAACAATGGACGTTGCTAAAGCAATCAGCGAAATCAAGTCAGGTAAGATTGAATACCGTCTTGACAAAACAAACATTATTCATTGCCCTATTGGTAAAGCATCTTTCGGTATTGAAAAGTTGACAGACAACTTCAACACACTTCTAAATGCAGTTATCAAGGCTAAGCCTGCTGCTGCTAAAGGACAGTACCTAAAGAGCGTTGTTGTTACATCAACAATGGGCCCTGGCATTAAAATTAATGCTTCAAAAATCGGTGAATAATTTATCTTGACAAATTTTTATTTGTATGATATTATAATAAAGGTTTCCATAGACTCAGGCACAAAAGTAAGTCCTGCCGAGGAATAAACTAATCAATTATGATTATTTTCAGGTTCTTCGTGTGTCTATGGACGAAGAACCTTTTTTATTGAAAACACTTGAAAGGAGGAAATTTAAATGCCAAGTGCAAAAATTTTGGAAGGCAAGAAAGCTGCTGTTGCTAATTTGGTTGAAGAACTAAAGGGTGCTGCTGCAGGTGTCATCGTTGACTACCGTGGTCTAACAGTTGAAGAAGATACAGAACTTAGAACAAAATTCCGTGCTGCAGGTGTTAAATACACTGTAATCAAGAATTCAATTCTTGGTTTTGCTGCTAAGGAAGTTGGTCTTGAAGGTCTTGATGAAGTTCTTCACGGTCCGACAGCTCTTGCTTATCATACAGAGGATATGGTAGCTCCTGCTAAAGTATTCTCAGATTTCGTAAAAGATCACGACATCGTATCTTTCAAATCAGGTTTTATGGAAGGTAAGGTTATTTCTCTTGATGAGGTTAAGCAGTTAGCTTCAACTCCATCTAAGGAAGTTCTTATCGCTAAGATGATGGGTAGCTTGCAGTCACCTGTTTCCGGCCTTGTTAGATTGCTTAACACAATCGTTGAAGGCGGCGTAGAAATAGCTGATTTGGTTGCTCAGAAAAATGGCGGCGCTGAAGAAGCTGCTGCTCCTGCTGAAGAAGCACCTGTTGCTGAAGCTGAAGCTCCTGCTGCAGACGCTGAATAATTTTCAGCCTTACATTATCAAAAAATTATTAATTAATTAAAATTATTTTAGGAGGTATTTTAAAATGACAGTTAATGAAATTTTAGATGCAATAAAAGAACTTAAACTTTTAGAAGTTGCTGAACTAGTAAAAGCTATGGAAGAAGAATTCGGCGTAAGCGCTGCTGCTCCTGTAATGGTAGCTGCTGCTGGTGACGCTGGTGCTGCTGCTGAAGAAAAATCAGACTTCACAGTTGTACTTGCTAACGCTGGTGCTGAAAAAATCAAGGTTATCAAGGTTGTACGTGAAGCTACAGGTCTTGGCCTTAAGGAAGCAAAAGAACTTGTTGACGGTGCTCCTTCTACAATTAAGGAAGGCGTAGACAAGGCTGCTGCTGAAGAAATGAAAGCTAAATTCGAAGAAGTTGGCGCTACAATCGAACTTAAGTAATTTAAGCTTAATATTGAATTTTAAAATCGGAAAGGGTTACCCCCTTTCCGATTTTTTGTTGATTAATGAATATTAGTGTGATACAATATGTGAGGGGTAATTTACGATGAATGGAAAATACCTCAGAAGTTATTATGAGTGACATCCAAATAAAGACGGATAAAAAATCAAGAGGATAAATATTTAATTTATGAAAAACAAAATAAGAAAAGAGTTTAAAGAAAAGCGAAGAATAATGGAAAAATACGAGGTTTCGGAAAAAAGTCGATTTGCCTGTGAGGCGTTTTTGAAAAGTGAAATGTACAAAAATGCAAACGTTATAATGCTTTATATGCCTCTCGGAAATGAAACGGACACAACGGAGATTATAAAAAGGGCTTTTGCCGACGAAAAAAAATTGATTTTCCCTGTTACGGATGAAAGAACGGGAGTGATAACCCCTTGTTATGCAACTACGGAAACAGAGTTTGAAAAGGGGGCATTTGCCGTAAATGAGCCTGTTGTTAAAAATTGTGCAAGTGCACAGGATATAGATGTTATAATTGTGCCCGGAATTGCCTTTGACAAAAAAGGCAGAAGAATAGGCTTCGGCAAGGGATGTTATGACAGACTTTTAAAAAATACTTCTGCTGTAAAAACAGGTTTCTGCTATGACTTTCAGCTTTGTGATGAAATACCTGCAGAAGAGCACGATGTTAAAATGGACTGCATTATAACGGAAAATGGAGTATTTAAGTGCAATTTTTGAAAAAATATTGAATGTTTAAAAAAAACATGTTATAATATGGTTTATATTAAAAAACTGTAAGTTGTGTTTATAAAAATACAGCCTTCAAGGAGGAAATAACAGTGTATAAAATAGCAAGAAAAAAAGTGCTTAATCCTACGGTTACTCTTATGGATATTGAAGCACCATTGGTTGCCAAAAAGGCAGAACCCGGTCAGTTTATTATCTTAAGAGTTGATGAAGAGGGGGAAAGAATCCCTTTAACTATTGCAGATTACGACCGTGAAGCAGGTACAGTAACAATTATATTCCAGATTGTAGGTGCTACAACCGAAAAGCTGAATAAAAAGAACGAAGGCGAATACATAAGCGACTTTGTTGGTCCTCTTGGCAAAAAGACGGAAACAGACGGTCTTAAAAAGGTTGCTGTTGTAGGCGGCGGTGTTGGCTGTGCCATTGCTTTCCCTGTTGCTAAGAAATTGCATGACCTTGGCTGTGAAGTTCATTCCGTAGTGGGTTTCAGAAATAAAGACCTTGTTATATTGGAAGATGAATTTAAAGCAGTAAGCGATGAAATGCGTATAATGACAGATGACGGCAGCTATGGTGAAAAAGGCTTGGTTACAGATGCCCTCAAGGCACTTATTGAAGCAGGAAATCAGTATGATGAGGTTATCGTTATAGGTCCTGTTATAATGATGAAATTTGTATGCCTTTTAACTAAGGAATATGGCATCAAAACAGTTGTAAGTATGAATCCTGTTATGATTGACGGAACAGGTATGTGCGGCGGTTGCAGACTTACTGTTGGCGGTGAAGTTAAATTTGCCTGTGTAGACGGCCCTGAATTTGACGGTCATTTAGTGGATTTTGACGAAGCTATGAAGCGTTCTGCAATGTACAGAGATTTTGAAAGACATGCACATGAAGAAACTTGCAATCTTTTCAAAAAGGAGGTTCAGTAATTATGCCTAATATGTCACTTAAAAAGAACGAAATGCCTTCACAGGCACCTGACGTTAGAAATAAAAACTTCCTTGAGGTTGCTCTTGGATATACGGAAGAGCAGGCAATTGACGAGGCACAAAGATGCCTTAACTGTAAAAACAAACCCTGTGTAACAGGATGCCCTGTACAGATTGATATTCCTGCATTTATACAGGAGGTTGCAAAGGGTGATTTTGAAGCCGCTTATAAGATTATTACAAAATCAAGCTCACTTCCTGCTGTATGCGGACGTGTTTGCCCTCAGGAATCACAGTGCGAAGGAAAATGTGTAAGAGGTATAAAGGGTGAGCCTGTTGCTATAGGCAGACTTGAAAGATTTGTGGCAGACTGGCATATGGCAAATGCGAAAGCTGCTCCTGAAAAAGTACCTTCAAACGGTCACAAGGTTGCAGTTATCGGTTCAGGCCCTTCAGGACTTACATGTGCAGGTGACCTTGCTAAAAAGGGTTACGACGTAACAGTTTTTGAAGCCTTCCACGTAGCAGGCGGTGTTTTGGTTTACGGTATTCCTGAATTCAGACTTCCAAAGGCTATTGTACAAAAGGAAATTGACAACCTTAAGGCACTTGGCGTAAAGGTTGAAACAAATATGGTTATCGGTAAGGTTCTTTCCATTGACGAGCTTATGGAAGAATACGGCTTTGAATATGTATATATAGGCACAGGCGCAGGCTTGCCGAGATTTATGAATATCCCAGGTGAGAATTTGAAGGGTGTATATTCTGCAAACGAATTTTTAACACGCGTTAACCTTATGAAGGCATATAAGGAAGGTAGTGCAACACCTGTTTACAAGGCTAAAAAAGTAGCAGTTGTAGGCGGTGGTAACGTTGCAATGGATGCGGCAAGAAGTGCAAAGCGTCTTGGTGCTGAAGAGGTTTACATTGTTTACAGACGTAGTGAGGCAGAACTTCCTGCACGTGCTGAAGAGGTTGAACACGCAAAGGAAGAAGGCATTATCTTTAAACTACTTACAAACCCAACTGAAATTTTAGGCAATGAAGATGGTTTTGTTTCAGGCATTAAATGTGTTGAAATGGAGCTTGGTGAACCTGACGCATCAGGCAGAAGACGTCCTGTTGTAAAGGAAAATTCTGAATTTGTTATAGATGTTGACTGCGTAATTATGTCTATCGGTACATCACCTAACCCGCTTATCAAATCCACAACAAAGGGACTTGATACTCAAAAGTGGGGCGGTATTATTGCCGATGAAGAAACAGGCTTAACATCTCGTGAAAACGTGTATGCAGGCGGTGACGCCGTTACAGGTGCCGCAACAGTTATACTTGCTATGGGTGCAGGTAAGGCGGCGGCTAAGGCTATTGACGATAAAGTTAATAATTAAGGGCTGTAAAAATAGTCCAGAACGTGAAAAGGCGAGAATAAATTATAATTATATACAAGCGGAGAATATTGCATCTTTTTGATGCAATATTTTCTTTTTTATGCCTTTTCACTGCGAACAAACCTTCGCCTGCGGAGTATCTATATACACCTTTGGCTTGGTTTGCCCACTCTGAACAATTTTTTCTATCCCTTTCGGAATGTAAAAATAGCGCCGAACGCAAAAAAAATAAAATGTAATAAGTGTGACTCCACAACGGCTCCCTTGTGTAATACCCGTTCCGGGCACAAGAGGGAGCTGTCACGGAGTGACTGAGGGATTGTTATTAAATATTTAATGTTGAAAAGCCTGATGGCTTTTCTTTTTTATTCTTTTTGCTATGAACAAACGTGCGCTCTCGCAGTATCTATATACAGCTTCGGCTTCGTTTGTCCATTCTGCATCTATTTTTCCTATTCCCCTGGGAATGCAAAATCGTTCGTGTCTGGTAATGTAAAATGCAATTTTGTACAGTTTTAACAGTATGAATTTTAGTATATTATCTGTATTTCCATTGACTTTTATGTGCTAAAGTGCTAAAATATGTTATTATAGGTTTTTTAAAGAAAGGGAAGTGTTATAAATGCCTATTACAGAAATACTTAAGAAAAATGCGGATTTTTATCCCAATGACGTAAGCTTGGTTGAAATCAACCCTAAGCTTGAAGCTCAGTCAAAGCTTACATGGAGAGAATATTCTCTTATTGAAGCAAGTCCTAACGAGGCTTACAGAACAGAAATTACATGGAGTGAATTTAATAAAAAGGCAAACAGATTTGCAAATCTTTTGCTTACTAAAAATATAAAAAAGGGCGACAAGGTTGCAATACTTTTAATGAACTGCCTTGAATGGTTGCCTATATACTTCGGTATTTTAAAAACAGGTGCACTGGCTGTACCTCTTAACTACCGTTACACTTCTGACGAAATTAAATATTGCTTAAAGCTTGCAGATGCAGATGCAATAGTTTTTGGTCCTGAATTTACAGGCCGTGTGGAAGAAGTGTTCGGCAGAGTGCCAAAGGTTAAGGACTGGCTTTATGTTGGTGCTGACTGTCCTACATTTGCACAGAGCTATGATAAGCTTGTTACATACTGTTCAGAAATAGATCCTGCAATTACTCTTACAGACGATGATGAAGCGGCAATTTACTTCTCGTCAGGTACAACAGGCTTTCCTAAGGCCATTATTCATGCTCACAGAAGCTTAATGCACGCCGCTATGACAGAACAAAACCACCACGGACAGACAAAGGACGACGTTTTCCTTTGCATACCTCCACTTTATCATACAGGTGCTAAAATGCACTGGTTTGGTAGTTTCCTTGTTGGTGCTAAATCAGTACTTTTAAAGGGTATAAAGCCCGAATGGATTTTGGACGTTGTTTCAAAGGAAAAATGTTCAATAGTATGGCTTTTGGTTCCGTGGGCACAGGATATTTTAGATGCCATTGACAGAGGTGATATTAACCTTGACCACTACAAGCTTGACCAGTGGAGACTTATGCACATAGGTGCACAGCCTGTTCCTCCAAGCTTGATTAAAAGATGGAAGGATGTATTCCCTGACCATCAGTATGATACAAACTACGGTCTTTCAGAATCTATCGGCCCAGGTTGTGTACACCTTGGTGTTGAAAACATTCACAAGGTTGGTGCTATAGGTAAGGCGGGCTACGGTTGGGAAGTTAAAATCGTAGACGAAAATAAAAACGAAGTTAAAAAAGGCGAAGTTGGTGAGCTTGCCGTTAAAGGTCCGGGCGTAATGCTTTGCTATTATAAAGACGAAAAGGCTACAGAGGAAGTGCTAAAAGACGGCTGGTTATTTACCGGTGACGTAGCACAGGAGGATGAAGACGGCTTTATCTACCTTGTAGACCGTAAAAAAGACGTTATTATCTCAGGTGGCGAAAATCTTTACCCTGTACAGATTGAAGACTTCCTAAGAAAGCATGACTGCATAAAGGATGTTGCGGTTATTGGTCTTCCCGATGCTCGTCTTGGTGAAATAGCGGCAGCTATTATTGAAATTAAGGAAGGCTGTAAGCTTACAGAAGATGACATAAGCGAATTCTGCATAGACCTTCCAAGATACAAAAGACCTCACAAGGTTATATTTGCAGATGTACCACGTAACCCAACAGGTAAAATAGAAAAGCCAAAGCTCAGAGAAATCTACTGCGGTGAAAGTCTGGTTGCTAAACAGATTAACAATTAATTTTTGAAAGGATATAGTGTTATGAAAGAATTAATGCTTGGTAATGCGGCTGTTGCCAGAGGTGCATACGAGGCAGGCGTTAGAGTTGTAGCGTCTTACCCCGGTACACCAAGTACAGAAATTACCGAAAATATTGTAAAATATGAAGATATCTATGCAGAATGGGCACCTAATGAAAAGGTTGCCGCAGAGGTTGCTATCGGTGCATCTGTTGCAGGTGCAAGAAGTATGACCTGTATGAAACATGTTGGTCTTAACGTAATGGCAGACCCTGTGTTTACTATAAGCTACATTGGTGTAAACGGCGGTTTGGTGCTTTGCGTTGCAGATGACCCGGGTATGCACTCTTCACAGAATGAGCAGGATTCACGTCACTATGCAAAGGCATCTAAAATTATGATGCTTGAGCCTGCAGATTCAGGTGAATGTAAAGAATATACAAAAATGGCTTTTGAACTTAGCGAAAAGTTCGACACACCTGTGTTTATCAGACTTTCAACACGTGTTTCACACTCTCAAAGCATGGTTGAAATCTGTGACAGAGAAGAAGTTGAACTTAAGCCTTATGAAAAGAATATACCTAAAAACGTTATGATGCCTGGCAACGCTATTAAAAGACACGTTGTTGTTGAAGACAGAATGAAAGCTATTGCAGAATTTGCAGAAACTTCAGATCTTAACAAGGTGGAAATGAATGGTTCCAAAATCGGTGTTATTACAGCAGGTATTTCCTATATGTATGCTCACGAAGCGTTGGGCGATAATGTAAACTACTTAAAGCTTGGTATGGTTTACCCAATGCCTGAAAAACTTATTAAAGACTTCTGCGACAAATGTGACAAGGTTTATGTTGTTGAAGAGCTTGACCCATTTATTGAAGAACACTGCAAAAATATCGGTGTTAAGGTTGAAGGCAAGGATTTGTTCACACTCCTTGGTGAATACACACCTTCAATGATTAAAAAGGTTATTATGGGTGAAGATTCAGTTCAGTTTGATACAATAGACGAAACTATTCCTGTGCGTCCTCCTGTAATGTGTGCAGGCTGCCCTCACAGAGGTACCTTCTATGTACTTAAAAAGCTTGGTCTTGTGGTAAGCGGGGATATCGGCTGTTACACACTTGGTGCTGTTGCACCATTACAGAGTGTTGACACAACAATCTGTATGGGTGCGTCAGTAAGTGCGGCACTTGGTATGGCTAAGGCAAGAGGTCCTGAATTTAACAAAAAGCTTGTTTCCGTAATTGGTGATTCAACATTTATGCATTCAGGTATTACAGGACTTGTAGACATAGTTTACAACAAGGGTAACAACACAGTTATTATTCTTGATAACTCTATTACAGGTATGACTGGTCATCAGGATAACCCCACAACAGGCTACACTATCCGCGGTGAAGAAACAAAGCAGGTTAACCTTGTGGCACTTTGCAAGGCTGTTGGTGTAGAACACGTAGTGGTTGCAGACCCATTTGACCTTAAAAACTTTGAAAAGGTTGTAAAGGAAGAAGTTGAAAGAGAAGAACCTTCCGTTATTATAGCACAGCGTCCTTGTGCATTGCTTAAAAAGGTTAAATATTCAGGCCGTTGCACAGTTACAGATAAATGTAAAAAATGTAAGATGTGCTTAAAGCTTGGATGCCCCGCAATTTCCTGGAAAGACGGAGCAGTTAAAATTGACCCTAACCAGTGCAACGGTTGCGGACTTTGCGTAAATCTTTGCCCATTCGGTGCTATTGAAAAGGAGGAAGTGTGATATGACTAAGAACATTATGATTGTCGGCGTTGGCGGTCAGGGCACTTTGCTTGCAAGCCGAATTCTGGGTAACACAGTTATTAACGAAGGTTACGATGTTAAAGTTTCCGAGGTTCATGGTATGAGTCAGCGTGGCGGTAGTGTTGTAACTTATGTAAAATACGGTGAAAGAATTTATTCACCAATCGTAGACCGTGGTGAAGCGGATATCATCCTTGCATTTGAAATGCTTGAAGCTTACCGTGCTTTGCCTTACCTTAAAAAGGGAGGTAAGATGATTGTAAACGACCAGTCTATTGACCCAATGCCCGTTATTATCGGAGCAATGGAATATCCGGAAAACATTAAGGAAAAGCTTGCTGATAAAATAGACCTTTTGCCTGTTGATGCTTTGAAATTAGCAAAAGAAGCAGGTAATGCAAAAGCTGTAAACGTAGTTTTAATCGGCGTTATGGCAAAGCTTACAGATATACCTTATGAAAATTGGGTTGAAACAATAAAAACAACTGTACCTCCGAAATTTTTGGATGTCAACTTAAAGGCATTTGATTTGGGATACAATTTATAATTGAATTTAAAAGTTGGGAGTGTTAAAAATGGCAATTTATCAACCGAAATTAGAATGTATGGACAGAGAAGAGCTTAAAAAGTTGCAGTCCGAACGCCTTGTGTGGCAGGTAAACAGAATGTATGAAAGAGTAGAACTCTTCAGAAAACGTATGGATGAAGCAGGTCTTAAACCATCTGATATTAAAGGTGTTGAAGACCTACATAAGCTACCGTTTTCATACAAGCAGGACCTTCGTGATTATTATCCCTACGGTCTGTTTGCAGAGCCAATGAAGAATATTGTTCGTGTACACGCCTCCTCCGGTACAACAGGCAAGCAGATTGTTGTAGGTTATACAAACAAAGACCTTGATGCATGGGCAGACTGCGTTGCAAGAATGATGGTTGCAATTGGTCAGACAGATGAATCATTTGTGCAGGTTTCATACGGTTACGGTTTGTTCACAGGCGGTTTGGGTGCACATGATGGTGCTACAAGAATTGGTGCTACTGTTATACCCACATCTGCAGGTAATACTCCAAGACAAATTCAGACAATGATAGACTTTGGTTCTACTGCACTTTGCTGTACACCTTCGTATGCTATGTACCTTGGTGAAACCATTGAGGAAATGGGCGTTAAAGACCAGCTTAAACTTCAGGTTGGTATCTTTGGTGCGGAGCCTTGGACAGAGGATATGAGAAGAGAAATTGAAGATAAGCTTAACATCAAGGCTTATGATATTTACGGACTATCTGAAATTATGGGACCGGGTGTTTCCTTTGAATGTGAACACCAGTGTGGTATGCACGTTAATGAGGATATGTTCATTCCTGAAATTATTGACCCTGATACAGGCGAGGTTTTACCATACGGTGAAAAAGGTGAATTGGTATTTACTACTATCACTAAGGAAGGCTTCCCGCTAATCAGATACAGAACACGTGACATCTGTTCATTGGAAGCTGCTCCATGTAAGTGTGGAAGAACATTTATAAGAATGAACAAGCCAACAGGACGCAGTGATGATATGATGATTATCCGTGGTGTAAACGTATTCCCATCACAGATTGAAGAAGTATTGCTTAAAGTAAGCGGTGATGACCTTACACCTAACTATCAGATTATCATTGACCGTGTAAACAACACAGATACATTTGACATTAATGTTGAAATGAGTGAAAAACTTCTTTCCGATGATGTTAAATCTATTGTTAAGATTGAAAAAGACATCGTTGAAAAACTAAGAAGCACACTTGGTATCGGCGTTAAGGTACATCTTGTTAACCCTAAATCTATTGAACGTAGTGAGGGTAAGGCAAAACGTGTTATCGATAAGAGAAAATTACATTAATGAAAGGATTTGAACAGTATGTTTATTAAGCAGATTTCAATTTTTGTGGAAAATAAATTCGGCAGAATTGCTAAAATCATAGACCTTCTTGGTGAAAAGAATATTAACATAAGTGCTCTTTCCATTGCAGATACAACAGACTTTGGTATTTTAAGACTTATTGTAAATAAGCCTGAAGAAGCAGTTGCTGTTTTAAAGGAAAATGGAGTTATGGCAAAAAGCACTGATGTTATTGCTGTTGCAATCGATGACCAGCCCGGTGGGCTTTCAAAGGTTATGGATACTCTTACAAAAGCAGAAATTACTATTGAATATATGTATGCTTTTGTTGGCAAAAAGGTAGATAAGGCTTTGATGGTTGTAAGAACAGATGATATGACAAAATCCGTAGATGCTTTTAAGGCAGGCGGTGTTGAACTTATCACATCAGCAGACGTGTATTGATATGATAGACCGAAGGAGAGCTAAAAAAGTTTTTGCTGACTATGTAAATGGTTATGATTTGAATATCGGTCAAAATGCCTTAAAGGTAAAGCATACCTACAAGGTTGCCGATATTTCCGAACAAATAGCTAAAGAACAAGCCCTAAGTCCACTTGATGTGGACTTAGCTTGGCTTATAGGCCTTTTGCACGACATCGCAAGGTTTGAACAAAACAAGCGTTACGGCACCTTTAATGACCTTGCATCTGTTGACCATGCAAATTTAGGTGTGGAAATACTTTTTGCCGACGGCAAAATTCGTGACTTTATTGATGAAACAGATTATGATTATATAATTGAAAAGGCAATTCGTTTTCACAACAAATACCGTGTGGAAAGTGGTCTTGATGACCGTACAAAGATGTTTTGTAATATAATCCGTGATGCGGACAAATTGGATATTTTCAGGGTAAATCTTGAAAGCTCAAAGGAAGACGTTTACGAGGTAAGTGAAAAGGACTTTAAAAATTCTGAATTTTCCGATGCTGCTTTTGAAAGCTTTTTCAATGAAAAGGTTGTTTTCAAACAGCTTAAGAAAAATGCTGTAGACGGACTTGCCTGCCATTTATCACTGGTTTACGAGCTTATATATCCTGCAAGTGTTAAAATTGCAGTTAAGCAGGGCTATGTTGAGCAAATGATGTGCTTTAAATCCGAAAACGAAAAGGCAAACGAACAGTTGGGGAAGATGTCTGCCAAGCTTAAAAGCTATGTAAAGCAAAGACTTGAAAATAAAAATATTATTGAACTATAAAAAATGCTGTGGATTACTCCACAGCATTTTTTTCGTCGACATCTTTTTTTGTTCTGTACTGCTCCTTAATTTCCTCTATTTCCTTAAAATGCTTTTCTGCCTTTTTATCTATGTGCCTTTTGCGGGCTTCAAGTATTTTATCACTGAATGAAATTCCTGCAACACCCATATAATAACCTGCAATACATAGTATTATTGTAACAAGTGAGGCAATTAAAGAACCTACAATATATGTTTTGTCTGTATAAAATCCGCTGTATGGGAAAAACCATATTGTATGAATAATTTCAACAGCAGATAAGTTTGCAGGCTTGAAATATGCAGCTACCAATTCTATCACAAAAGAAATTGCAACATACATTCCCATATAGCCTATTGCGTTTAATATTTTATTTTCTTTTCTTAGTGAATCGTATTTGCCAAACTTCCACAGTTCAGTATATACAAGACTAATTGTAACAATAGATGTTACTGCAGAAAATAACATAAGATTGTTACCGAAAAACGGGCTTAAAGGCACTTGTAAAAACATACTTATTACAATACCCAAAACATATGTGCCCAGTATTTTTGCACTCTTTTTTAACATAATATCAAAACCTTAAAATTCAATGTATTTTTCGATGTACGCTTCAAGCTCATCAATTGGAAGTCTTATCTGCTCCATAGTATCTCTGTCACGGATTGTAACACTGTTATCTGTTTCAGTGTCAAAGTCAACAGTTACACAAAGAGGAGTACCAATTTCATCCTGTCTTCTGTATC
>CAZNKU010000008.1:0-43735 GCA_964573775.1 uncultured Clostridiaceae bacterium
AAGTTTGTAAGGGTAAAAGTCAAGAAAAAGTTGCGTTTAGTTTTACAATTAAGGACTTAAAATTAAATTTAAGTGTCCTGTTTTTAGGACACTTATTTTATTATAATCAACTTAACAAATACAAAAGGAGTTGATTGTAATGAAAAAAATTATGAACGTTGTGACATTTATACTGATTATTGGTTTTGTTGGTGCATGGGAATGCGGAAGCTATGATTTTAAAACCCTGCTTTTAAACTGCGGTATAACACTTTCGGTACTTTTAGCTTTTAATATATTTCGTGCAGTAATAAATATGAAAAAGGAATTAAAAAGGCTTAAAAGACATAAAATAAACCATGTAAAGATTTCTTAATATAAATTTAATATTTATATGTTGAAAACTGTAAAATTGTGTGCTAAAATAGTAATGAATTAAATCAATACAGAAAGAGTGCATAAATTTTGAATAATGAAAATAATTATAAATTTTTTAAGGTCAAAAAGCGCAGAACTGAAGACGGTTACAAGTACTTTAAACTGAAAAAGCACCGTCCTGACCCTTCTTTTGAAAAACTGAAAAGGAAAATTATTATAGGCATTGTATACGTACTTATTTTTGCAGCCTCCGTTACTGCAGGCTTTGCAATGCGTGGCTTAAAATACGGTCCGTTTGATAAGGCTACAGGTGAAACTGTACAGCTTGCAGATATTGAAACTACAAACGGAAAATCAAAAATAAACGTATTAATTGTGGGTGTTGATAAATCTAAAATTTTAAGTGACGTTATTATGGTTGTAAGGTATGACGAAGAGCATAACAAAATTATGGCCATGTCTATTCCACGTGATACCTATGTTGTTACCAACAGCGGACGTACTCTGCTTATAAATTCACTTTACGGTGTAGGTAAAAGCTCCGGTGGTGAAGGTGGCGGTATTAACGAAATATCGGAAATGGTTACAAAGCTTACCGGTCTTAAAATTAACTACTATGTACAGTTTGAAGTAGGTACCTTTGCAAAGCTTGTTGATGAGCTTGGCGGTGTTGAATTTGATGTTCCTCAGAATATGGACTACGAAGATCCTGAGCAGGATTTGTACATTCACATTAAAAAGGGTAAACAAGTGCTTAACGGTAAGGATGCAGAATCAATGGTTCGTTTCAGAGGTTACCCTCAGGCAGACCTTAAACGTGTTGAAGTTCAGCAGGATTTACTTAAAGCTCTTATTCAGCAAAAACTTAATGCATCATATATTACCAAAATACCTTCCGTTTACGGTGCGGTAAGAAATGACATTAAATGTAATATGGAGCTTAGTGATATGCTAAAATACGGCAAGAGTATGCTTAATATCAATGCTGCAACAGACATTTATACATGCACTATGCCGACATATTCGGCAAATGATGCTCACCTTTTGCCTGACAGAAAAGAAACAGACAAGATTATGGAGCTTTACTTCTATGCAGACGGTCCTATAATAGGTAATGCCCCTTATGAGGCTGATGATACAGAAAAAACAAATTAAAGTGGATGCAAAAAGGCGGTGTAAAATTTTTTACACCGCCTTCTTGTGTGTAAACGAAAACCACGCGATAGTTGCGTGGTTCAATAGAGGCTATTGCCGATGAATAAAGTGAATTAAATCCGCTGTCCGCGGTGGACTTACTTTTGCGCCGACAAAAGTAAGCAAAAATCGGCGCCGGGACGTTCGGTCAGCAACTCGTAATTCGTCAGTTTCTTAAAATTGTCGCACGGTGCTATACGCAAACCCTTTGCGCGAGCACCTAAAACCGCCCGCCAGCAGAGGGAAATGATACGGGCGGTTTTACGCCAATTTTTTCAAAACCTCGAAACGATTTGCAATCCCTCTCTTTACGGCGTTTTTTGGTTCGTGGGACACTTTGTGCCACAAAAAGTAGAGCTCATTTATGGGTAGCAAGTAGTAAAGTGCATAACTGTCAGGTCTATAATATGTGCACGTGTGCGCTGTCAGTGGAGATTAGGTCTATGTCCGAAAATGAAAAACCACCCGCTATGCGGATGGTTTTTTATTTTATATGTATTGTTTAAGGTCAATATCCAACACTTCGCCTGATTCAAGGCTTTTCACTGTTATAACATCATCATTTATATAAAGCGCGTAGCATGCAACCTTGTCACGTGGTTCAACAAGCAAGCCGCCGTCTTCAAGAGTTTTCATATGCCAGCCGCGGACGTTTACACTGTCACCTGTGCAGAGGCAGAAAACTGCTGTGTGGTCAAGTCCCACCTTGTGAAGACCTGTGTAGTAGCTCATCTTCATATCAACACCGTTTGATGCGGCACTTTCTGCAAAGCTAAGTCCACCTGTGGGAAGCATATCGTTGCCGTCCATAACATTTAACAATCTGAAGAATTTAAATGCACCCCCACCGTTACGGACTACCAATTTACTTTTATCCGCCACATTTATTGAAAGAGCATGGTTTGCATTTTCAAAGCAGAAGTTTGAATAAACGCAGATTGGGAAAGTAGCCTTTACACGGTCTACCATAAAGTTTATGTTACCTATTGTAACATATATTCTGAAGGCATATTCAACATCATTGCATGAATATTTTTCTACAACTGCCTCCATTTTCTCCTTATTTAGTGTAACCGCATTTTCAAAGGAAATTTCAAATGTCTTTTCCTTTTCTTTTTCGTTTTTGAAATCCCACACATTTTCTACATAAGCAAGGGCTTTGCCCTCATACAAACATTTTCTGTACATTTTAAAATTCCTTCCATTATATACGGGTTGAATAAATTCCGATGTGTTCATTTTTAAACTGCTTAAAGGTACCGTTGTCAAGATTTAAACGGATATCCTCCATAAGCTTGTTATAAAATCTTAAATTATGAATAACAGCAAGGCGCATACCAAGCATTTCCTTTGCCTTGAAAAGATGACGTAAATATGCCTTTGAATAGTTTTTACAAAGCTCGCAATCACATTTTTCATCAACAGGTGAATCATCACGTTCATATTTATTGTTGTTGATATTTATAATACCCTTTGATGTGAACAAATGTCCGTGGCGTGCATTACGGCTTGGCATTACACAATCAAAAAAGTCTACACCACGGTCTACAGCCTCCAAAATATTTGCTGGTGTACCTACACCCATTAAATAACGTGGCTTATCAGCAGGTGCGTAAGGCTCTACCGCCTCTATAATTTCATACATAACCTCTGCTGGCTCTCCTACGGCAAGCCCGCCTATTGCATAGCCATCCAAATCCATTTCGGCAATCTGCTTCATATTTTCTATACGGATATCCTTATATGTTCCGCCCTGATTGATGCCGAAAAGCATCTGATTTTTATTTATTGTATCATCAAGGGAATTCAAGCGCTTCATTTCCTTTTTGCAACGCTCAAGCCAACGTATAGTGCGTGCAGATGAAGCAACAACATAGTCCTTCGGTGCAGGATTTTCCACACATTCGTCAAAAGCCATTGCTATGGTTGATGCAAGGTTGCTTTGAATCTGCATACTTTCTTCAGGGCCCATAAAAATTTTAGAGCCGTCAATGTGTGACTGGAAGGATACACCCTCCTCCGTTATCTGCCTTAGCTTTGCAAGTGAAAATACCTGAAAGCCACCGCTGTCTGTAAGGATAGGTCTGTCCCAATTCATAAACTTATGCAGACCGCCAAGCTCTTTTATAACCTTGTCACCGGGGCGAAGGTGCAGGTGATAAGTGTTTGAAAGCTCTACCTGACAACCGCTTGCCTTAAGGTCTATTGTATTAACGCCGCCCTTAATAGCCGCACATGTACCTACATTCTGAAAAACAGGTGTCTGAATGGTTCCGTGTACGGTTTTAAATTCACCACGGCGGGCATTCCCTTCTTTTTTTAATAGTGTAAACATAAAATTCTCCTAATCAGTATATAAACATTGCATCTACGATGGTTACGGTTTATGTGATATCGTAGGGCAGGGGCTTGCTCCTGCCGTATTATTTTTTCGGAACGAGCAAGCCCATTCCCTACAACGATATTTCAAAAATCATCCTTTAAAAAATAAACATTGCATCTCCAAAGCTGAAGAAACGGTAGTCTTTTGCCTTTGCTTCCTCGTAGGCTTTTAGTATATTTTCCCTGCCTGCAAGTGAGCTTACAAGCATTAAAAGTGTAGATTCGGGCAAGTGGAAGTTTGTAATAAGCTTATCCACTGCCTTGAATTTATACGGAGGATATATAAAAATATCCGTCCATCCTGTTGAGGCTTTTAAAACTCCGTTTTCATCTGCAATAGTTTCTAAAGTACGTGTTGAGGTTGTGCCTACGGAAATAACCTTACCGCCGTTTTTGCGGGTGTTGTTTATAATTTCTGCATTTTTTTCATCAAGCTCGTAAAATTCGCTGTGCATTTTATGCTCTTCTACCTTTTCTACCTTTACGGGACGGAAGGTACCAAGACCAACATGCAGTGTAACGTATGCGATATTTACGCCTTTTTCCTCTATTTTTGCAAGAAGTTCTTTTGTAAAGTGAAGCCCCGCTGTAGGTGCAGCCGCAGAGCCGTCATTTTTGGAATATACGGTCTGGTAACGTTCTCTGTCCTGAAGCTTTTCCGTAATATATGGTGGCAAAGGCATTTCACCAAGGCGGTCTAAAACCTCTTCAAATATACCTTCATATTCAAAACGAACAAGGCGGTTACCGTCGTTTACAATATCCAAAACCTCTGCCTTTAATTCATTACCGAATACAAAGCGTCTGCCCGGCTTTGCACGTTTGCCTGGACGTACAATAACCTCCCACACGTCCTTTTCCTTACGGCTTAAAAGCAAAAATTCCATAGGTGAGCCTGTATCCTCCCTTACACCTAAAAGGCGTGCAGGTAAAACACGGCTGTCATTAAGCACAAGACAGTCACCTTTATTAAGATAGTTTATTATATTATGAAAAATTTCATGCTTTATTTCCCCTGTTTCTTTATCAAGCATCAAAAGCCTGGAAGAATCCCTTTGGTCAAGAGGGGTTTGTGCAATAAATTTTTCAGGTAAGTCATAGTAATAATCCTTTAAATCCAAGTCAGTTCAATTCCTTTATAATAGTGTTTTAAAATTTCGTCATACAAAAAGCCTGCCTGTCCCATACCGTTGGCACCGTTTTGGCTAAGGCCTACAAGGTGTCCGTAGCCTCTGCCCTTGAATACAAAGCCTGTTGCAGGACCGCTTGTTGCACCTGCAAAGTTACGGATTGTGTTGCCCATAAGCGTTACATTATTAAGGCTTATGCTGGACTTTCCCTTGCCTGTTGCAACCACAACATTGCCGGATATTTTTTTACCGTCATATGTATAAAGAGGTTCGGTCTTTGACTGTGTTGACACAGCCGTAACGGTAAATGCCTGGCTTAGGGTAATTGTACCGAATGCAAGGCGGCAACCCTCTTTAGTAAAGGTCTTTTCACCATTTGTACCTGTAACTACAAGCTTTGTTGCCGTACCGTGTTCGGTACTTTCAGTAACCTCTATATTTGTTATTGTTCCAAGGTTATAGCCCTTGTTGTCCATAATTTCCGTTGCTTTTTCAATGGAAAGCTCTTTTTCCCAGCTTGCACCGTAAACAGTTTCACTTTCGTACTTATCCTCTGCGGCTTTAAGGTATGGAATGTCACTTCCCCACACGTATTTTACATCCTCTGTATAACCCCCGCTTGTTGCGGAATATACGGCATCTATAATCTGTCCGTCATACTTCATAACTATGCCTGCAGTTTCCCTTGCGGCTTTGTTGGTTGTTTCACTTTCAACGGAAACACCCCTGTATGCCTGACAGTCTGTGCTTGCACAAAGGTCAAAGCCACGTGCGCTATGCTTGTTTATATTTTTAAGTGCGTATGTTCTTGCACATACTGCCTGAGCCTTTAATGCCTCAATATTAAACAACGGTGACATTTCAACTGCAATGACAGATGCTATATAGTCTTCTAAATCTACACAGTTTATAACTGTTAAAAGACCTGACGAGTCTTTTTTCAAAACAATACTGCCGCGATATTTTGTACCGTCTACGGATATAATACCGTCGGAATTATATGTGACAGAGTTCAAAACATCCGACGCATTTACGTTAAATGTTCCCTCATCATTTTTGATTGTAACCGATGACTTTGCATTACTTCCGTAAAAAAGACCTATGTTTATGTAATATACATCGTCTTCCTCTTCAATAACCTCATCTTCGGTAACTGCCTCTTCCGTTTCTGAAATTTCAATATTTTCCTCTGTATATTCATTGTCTGCATATACAAATGTGCATAAAAGACTTGTTGAAATCATAATGATTAACAATGCAGAAAGTAGTTTTTTCACACAATTCCTCCTTTTTTTACCCACATTATATATATTCTAACACAAAAAAACAAAAAAATCCACTATATTTTTGTATTAATTGAAGATTAAAAATATTTGACACTTTTATTTAATAATGTTATTATAATATGTATAGAATTACATATAAAGTGGAGGTTTATTGAAAAATGAAGAATTACAACGTAGTTATCGTAGGTGCTACAGGTATGGTTGGTCAGCGTTTTATTACTTTGCTTGAAAATCATCCCTGGTTTAATATAGTTGGTCTTGCGGCTTCAGGCAGAAGTGCAGGTAAAACTTACAAGGATGCTATTGGTCCTCGTTGGGCTATGGACACCCAGATGCCTGCAAAGGTTGCAGAAATGATTGTTATGGATGCTGAAGCAGATAAGGAAAAGATTGCATCTCAGGCAGACTTTATCTTCTGCGCAGTTAACATGGATAAAAATGAAACAAAAGCTTTGGAAGAAGCATATGCTAAATTGGAATGCCCTGTTGTTTCCAACAACTCTGCACACCGTCACACACCTGACGTACCAATGATTATTCCTGAAATTAACCCTGAACATGCTGAAATTATCCATGCTCAGAGAAAAAGACTTGGTACAAAAAGAGGCTTTATTGCAGTTAAGTCTAACTGCTCTATTCAAAGCTATGTGCCGGCACTACATCCTTTGAAGGAAAAATTTGGTGTTAAGGAAGTTATTGCTTGTACATATCAGGCTATTTCAGGTGCAGGTAAGACATTTGAAACATGGCCTGAAATGGTGGATAACCTTATCCCTTACATCGGCGGTGAAGAAGAAAAAAGTGAGCTTGAACCACTAAAGGTTTGGGGTAAAATTGAAGGAGATGTTATTGTTGACACTAATTCTCCTGTTATTACAACACAGTGTCTTCGTGTACCTGTTTCAAACGGTCACACAGCGGCTGTATTTGTAAAATTTGAAAAGAAACCTACAATTGAAGAAATTAAGGAAATCTGGGCAAACTACGCGGGTGAACCACAGAAGCTTGGTCTTCCTTCAGCTCCTGAAAAGTTCCTTACTTACTTTGAAGAAGATGACCGCCCACAGGCAAAATCAGAACGTATGCTTTATAACGGTATGGGTGTTTCTGTTGGCCGTCTTCGTGAAGACAAGGTTTATGACTACAAATTTGTAAGCCTTTCACACAACACACTTCGCGGTGCTGCAGGCGGTGCTGTGGAAATGGCAGAGCTTTTGGCTGCAAAGGGTTATTTTGACAAATAATTATAACAAATAAATATAGTTCAGGGAGGTATTCATTATGAAAAAAACTGTTTTTACAGGCTCCGGTGTTGCTTTGGTTACTCCAATTAAAAACAACAAGGTAGATTTTGACAAACTGGGTGAACTTCTGGACTTTCACATTGCAAACAGTACCGATGCAATTATTCTTTGCGGTACTACAGGTGAGGCTCCTACACTGCCCGATGATGAACATCTTCGAATTTTTGACTATGCGGTTGACAGGGTTGGTGGCAAGATACCGCTTATAGGCGGAACAGGCTCTAACTATACAGACCATGCTGTAGAATTTTCAAAATATGCCCAAAAGGCAGGCATGGACGGTGTACTTTGTGTTACACCATACTATAACAAAACAAGTCAGAATGGCTTGGTTACACACTACAATGCTATTGCAAATGCAATTGACATTCCCGTTATACTTTACAATGTACCTTCACGTACAGGGGTTGGGTTGTCACTTGGTGCTCTTGACGAGCTTTCAAAGACCGAAAACATTGTGGCAATTAAAGAAGCAAGCGGTAATGTAGCATTTGCGGCTAAGATTGCGGCAAATATTGATATGGAAGTTTATTCCGGTAATGACGATATGATAGTGCCTGTACTTTCAATAGGCGGTATAGGCGTTATATCCGTAGTTGCAAACGTTGCACCTAAACAGACACACGATATGTGCAGACTTTGGTTTGAAGGCAAGGTTAAGGAAGCGGCTAAAATGCAGCTTGATATGATGGATTTGGTTGAAAAACTGTTTATTGACGTTAATCCTATTCCTGTTAAAAATGCAATGAATATGATGGGTATGGACGTTGGTGAGCTTAAGCTTCCATTAGTTGACCTTTCGGAAGAAAATGCAGTTAAGGTGCGTCAGGCACTTATAAATTACGGACTTATAAAATAAGAGGTATAAACTTATGATAAAAATTATTATGAATGGCTGTAACGGCAGAATGGGACAGTTTATTGTAAAAACCGTTGCAGAAACTGAAGATTGTGAAATTGTATGCGGTATTGACATTAACAACTCTGTAAATAACGACTTTCCCGTTTACAAATCACTTACAGAATTTGACGGAAAGGCTGATGTTTTAATAGACTTTTCACATCCTTCCACCCTTTCCTCTGTTTTGGAATATGCAAAGAGTACAAATACTCCTGCAATTATTTGTACAACAGGTTTAACTGCTGAACAAAAGGCGCATTTAGGTGTTGCATCTAAAGATGTTGCAATATTCTTTTCGGCAAATATGTCACTTGGTGTGAATGTAATTATAGACCTTGCAAAAAAAGCAACAAAGGTTTTGGAGGACAATTTTGACATTGAAATTATTGAAAAGCATCACAATCAGAAGCTTGATGCACCAAGCGGTACAGCACTTGCAATTGCAGATGCAATTTCCGAAACATTGACAAATGAAGCAGAATACGTATATGACCGTCATTCCGTACGTAAAAAGAGATGCAAAAACGAAATTGGTATCCACTCTGTGCGAGGCGGTACAATAGTTGGTGAACATTCTGTTATATTTGCAGGTAAGGATGAGGTAATTGAAATTAACCACATTGCAACTTCAAGAGAGGTTTTTGCAACAGGCGCTGTTAAGGCTGCAAAATTCCTTGCAGGTAAGCCTGCAGGCTTTTATGATATGAATGACCTTTTGAATAGTTAATAGTTAATAATGAATAGTTATTGCAGAAAAGCCGAATTAATCGGCTTTTCTTTTTTAATGTATTAGTCACAGATATAATCTGTGTTAAATTTGTATTGTAAATCTTCCACATCCTCTTTTGCTATGCTTAATTTTTCTTCAAGTATTTTCAGTTGTTCTATGATGTCTGTTATTGCCTCAGAAACTTCTCTTAAAGACTTTATTTTTTCCATTTGAAAACACAACCTCCTAAAAATCAAAAAAGTGCATCAGCTAAAAAGCCAATGCACCAAAAATGCATGCTTTTTAACTAATGCAACTCAGATAAAAAGTATCTTAACCTATGACAAATAGAGCAAAGATATTTAAACATGCATTTTTAACATATTTAGTCTTTACTTTATTTGTTCACATATTCAGTTAAGATACAAATTATCTTCGTACCTGAGTTGCATCTAACATTTTAACACATTTATAAACTTTTGTCTACTTTTTTATCTTATTTCCAAAAAAAGTATTTTTATATTCAATAAATTGTTGCAAATTGTTGATTTTTACACTTTAATATGTTAAAATACTACATATTACTACTTTAGAGAGGATTGAAAAAAATGGCAACATTAAAATGTCCAAAGTGCGGAACATTTTTTGATGCTCAGGATGGTGCAAATCATATATTTTGCTCTAACTGCGGCGAAAAACTTATTGCAGAAGAAGCTACACAAGGCTTCTCACAGCCAAGTCCACTTGATGCAAATACATACGAGCAGAATCAAACTGAACAACCACAGTACAATCAGGCACAAGCTGGTCAGAATCAGTTTGAACAGCCTTTGTTTGATGCTAACCCTCCAATTACCGGTTATATGGGTGATGCTCCTACAAAAAAAGGTATTTCCAAGCCTTTGTTGTTTTCTATTATAGGCGGCGGTGTATTACTGTTTGCTCTGACAATTTTCCTTATATGGAATTTTGTTTTTAAAAACACTACAGAATATAAAGACGACGTTGTTATTTCAACAGGTTTGTTCCACACAGCAGCGCTTATGCCTGATGGCACTGTTGTTGTTGAAGGCAGCGGCTCTGAAGACCAGGATGATGTTCGTCACTGGGACGATGTTGTTGCGGTTTCATCAGGTGCTTACCATACGGTTGCACTTCGTTCTGACGGTACTGTTATAGCTACAGGTGACAACAGCTATGGTCAGTGTGATGTTGAATATTGGGAAGATATTAAAGCTATATCTGCCGGCTTCAACTTTACTGTTGGTCTTAAAAAAGACGGCACTGTTGTAGCAGTTGGCAGCAATGATTATAACCAGTGTGATGTTTATGACTGGGGAGACATTACTTCAATTTCAGCAGGTTATTACCATGTAGTAGGTCTTAAAGCTGACGGTACTGTTGTAGCTGCAGGTTATAACTCATATGAACAATGTGAAATTGATGACTGGGAAGATATTAAAACTGTTGTAGCCGGTGGCTACCACACAGTAGCTATTAAAAATGACGGCTCTGTTATAGCAGTTGGTGACGATACTAATGACCAATGCGATGTACGCAGATGGGACGATATTGTTGAAATCTCTGCAGGCAGTATGCATACTGTAGGTCTTAAAGCTGACGGTACTGTTGTAGCTACAGGTTGGAATGATTATGATCAGTGTGATGTTGATGATTGGGAAGATATAATTGCTATTTCATCTTTTGCTTCACACACAGTTGGTATCAAAAAAGATGGTTCTGTTGTTGCTGTAGGCAACAATTCATATGGTCAGTGCGATATAGAATACTGGAATTTAAAGTAGAAAAAATCTGGGGCTGTAAAAAAACTAATTGTTTTTTACAGCCCCTGGCTTTTTCGTGGGGATAGGAAAAAAATGCTTCAGAACAGGCAAACTGAACCCGCAGGGGTTACCCGAAGGCGTACGATGGTACGTCGACGGTGAAGTTTGACTGTAGCAAAAAGGATTATTTTTAGAAAAAACTTAAATTTGAGTTTTTTCCTCATTATATAAGCAATACAAATTATTGTTAAAGGTTTTCTTATTTATATTTTATTTCCTTTTTGCGTTCTGGACTTTTTTTACATCCCCTTTTTTGTTACGCTTTTTTATTTTTTATTACCCTTAAAACCACATATACAACTGTTATCAATATTGCTGTTACTATGATAGCAAGACCGTTAAACATTATTTTGCCCTTTGCAAAGTCTTCAAATAAAATTTTTGCCACGCCATTATCCATAAGCAACGGTGCTATTAAACCGTACAATGTATAGAATAATCCCGCCGCAAAAAGGGATATTCCGCTCCACAGCATTGCAGAGATTTTAAACTTTTTGACAAGGAATATCAAAAATGCCATTACTGCGAACAAAACAAAGCATGTTATCATTACAGGAAGTGATGCAACTGTTTTTGCCGTTTTAACATCACCCTTCTTTATACCTTCTATTGAGAGTACATCTTTAAAATCTTCTTTTGTATATTCTTTATCACCCGCTGCTTCAGACAGCTTGTCATAATCAACATTATCTGCTACATGCTCAGCATATTCTTTGCTTATAAGACTGCCTGTTGTCAATGATGCAACTGCACCAATAGCAGAAATGCACATAAACAGACATATAATAATTGAAATAATCTTATTTCCCACGCTTGATTTTTTAACAGTTCTGTGCGTGGTAGCAGTAGCAGGTGGTGTATTATACACCGGTACCTCGTATGAGTATTCATTTGCTACATGAACAGTCATCGGCTGTTCGTACACAGGCTCAGGTGCAGGTGCAACCACAGGCTGTTCGTATACAGGCTCAGGTGCAGGTACAACCACAGACTGTTCATATACAGGCTCAGGTGCAGGTACAACCACAGACTGTTCATATACAGGGTCTAAAGATGGTATTTCTATTGGTTCAGCAACAGGTTTTGGTGTATCCAACGCTTCATCAAGGTCAGGTGCCATATATAAAAATTGATTACTTCCATAATCTGTGGCAGGTTTAGAAACAGGTTCAACCGGTGGTCTATACCTTGGTGGTTCATAGACAGGCTCTGGCACAGCATATACCGGTGAAGTTGGTGGTACCGGTGGTAATGTATGTAAAGGTGTGCCGCAGTTTGTACAAAATCTATTGCCTTCCGGAATATAAGTTCCGCATCGTTCACAAAACATAAGATAACCTCCTATTTTTTATTGAATTATACATTTTACATTATACATTATAAATACAAAAAAGTCTACTTTTTAATACAAAAATTTGCATTTTATGGAAGTTACATTGACAAAAAACAATAATTGTAATATACTTATGCGGTATGAAAGAAATGTAATTGCAGTGAAAATTTTAGGTAAGGGGAGTAACAATGGATAAGTTATCTATATACAAAGAGCTTGGAATTTGTAAAGAGGTTTACGATTTCGGCGAAAATATTATTAAAGATTTAAAGGAAAGATTTGAAGAAATTGATGCTAACGCTGAATACAATCAGCTAAAGGTTATATCTGCAATGCAGAAAAACAGAGTTAATGCAACAAACTTTATGGCAACAACAGGTTATGGCTATAACGATGAAGGCCGTGATAATCTTGAAAAGGTTTATGCAGACTGCTTCCATACAGAAGCAGCTTTGGTACGTCCGCAGATTACCTGCGGTACACATGCGTTGGCAGTTGCTTTAAGTGCCAACCTACGCCCCGGTGATGAGCTTTTGTCACCTGTTGGCAAACCATATGATACCCTGGAAGAAGTTATAGGTATACGTGAATCCGTAGGCTCACTTAAGGAATACGGTGTTACATACCGTCAGGTAGACCTTTTAGAAGACAGTACATTTGACTATGAAGGTATTAAAAATGCAATTAATGAAAAGACAAAGCTTGTAACCATTCAGCGTTCTAAAGGCTACCAGACAAGAAAGACTTTTTCCGTAGCAGAAATTGGTGAGCTTATAAGGTTTGTAAAAAGCATTAAGCCCGACCTTATTTGTATGGTAGACAACTGCTACGGTGAATTTGTTGAAAGAATAGAACCTTCCGACATGGGTGCGGATATGATTGTAGGCTCACTTATTAAAAACCCAGGTGGTGGCCTTGCACCAATCGGTGGTTATATATGCGGTACTAAGGAATGTGTTGAACAGTGTTCATACAGACTTTCAGCCCCCGGACTTGGTCAGGAGGTTGGTGCAAACCTTGGTATTATACAGTCTATGTATCAGGGCTTCTTCCTTGCTCCCACAGTTGTTGCAGGTGCACTAAAAGGGGCAATATTTGCCGCAAATATTTACGAAAAATTAGGCTTTAAGGTTGTACCAAACAGCCGTGAGAGCCGACACGATATTATACAGGCAGTAGAGCTTGGCTCACCTGAGCGAATAATTGCATTCTGTAAGGGTATTCAGGCAGCAGCACCTGTAGACAGTCACTTATCACCAGAGCCATGGCCTATGCCAGGTTATGACAGCGACGTTATTATGGCGGCAGGTGCATTTATACAAGGCTCATCCATTGAGCTTAGTGCCGACGGCCCTATACGCCCACCCTATGCCGTGTATTTTCAGGGTGGCTTAACCTGGGAGCACGCAAAGCTTGGTATTTTAATGTCACTTCAAAAGCTTTATGAAAATAAGCTTGTGGATTTGGGTGGGAATAATTAAATAATACTCTGTTAAAGACAGTGACTAAACAAGGCCACTGTCTTTTTTATTCCGCTGTCCGCGGAGGGAGTTACTTTTTGCTCCGTCAAAAAGTAACCAAAAAAACGGCGCCGGGACGTTCGGTCAGCAACTCGTAATTCGTCAGTTTTTTAAAATTGTCGCACGGTGCTATACGCAAACCCTTTGCGCGAGCACCTAAAATTACGCACCAGCAGAGGGAAATGATATGCGTAATTTTACGCCAATTTTTTCAAAACTTCGAAACGATTTGCAATCCCTCTCTCTACGGCGTTTTTTCTTCGTGGGTAACTTTGTGCCACAGAAAAAGCACAACCAGAAAATCCAAAAACAAAGGAAAAATCATTGTTATCAATTTCCGCTGCTGAACAATGATTTTAGGAGCTAGTGCGATAAGTTCGCATATAGCGACGACCTGCCGTTTTTGGATTTGATAGATAGTACATATTTTAACAGACAAACCTCAGTAGCCCTCGGAACGGGTCAAGGGCAGAGCCCTTGTCGTTTAGGAGCGCGAGGGAATCGAAACCCTCGCGTTTTGGGTACTTTTGCGACAAAAGTACCCCGTCGGAGACATAAAAAAATTATTATAACATAATCAAAATTATCCTATTCTGGTTGCAAAAAAATAGGATAGTTTTAAAAACTATCCTTAACAAAGCACTCTGTATTAAAATTTTTATTTTTTTACCACAAGAATTTTTTCTATTCCATAATATTTAAACAGTTCTGCTACTTCCTCTGTTATTTCTTCCCCGCTTACAGCAATTGGTACTGCAGGGGGGCAAGATACTGTGGGGGCTGCACAAATTCTGCCTACGCATCTTTTGACATCCACAGTTTCATATTCTGAAAAAACCGCATCACGAACAGACATCTTTTTTACAGGTAGCTTTATTTCAAGCTCCTTTGTGATGATGGGATTTTTAGGTTTAAGGTCTGAAAAGACTTTCTTTAACAACTCAAAATCACTATCGTTATTTTGGGGAGTAAGCATCAACACCAAAAATCTGTCATCATAAAATTCAGGCTCTGCATTGTTCTTTCTCAAAACATTAGCAAGCTCTTCTCCCTTATATCCTGACGCATTACAATCTATCGTAATCTTCAGTGGCTCGCTGTCTAAAATACAAAATCCCTTTTCCTTTATAAAATGCTTTAAATCCTCTATTTTGCCTACACACTTTTTAAGTTCTTCTTTTATGTCATACTTTAAATATTGATTGCACAAATCCAAAGACTGCAAAATAATGTATGACGGACTTGTTGACGAAAAAAGTGTCAGCGAAGTCCTTGCATTTTCAAGAAATTTTGCAGGGGCATTCTTTGAAATATGCAAATATGCACCGCCTGTAAGCACAGGCAGAGTTTTGTGAGCAGAATCTGAGCACACCGTAGCACCAAGATGGATTGGGTGCAGGGATTTTTCAAGAAATCCCAGATACGCACCGTGAGCATTATCCACCAAAAGCGGAATATCATATTTTGTACACACTTCGGCAATTTCGGGAATATTCTGAATGTTACCCAAATAATCAGGTGAAGTAAGGTATACTGCCACAGGCTTTTTTGCCATAGAAAGTATTTTATCCTCCACCGTTTTTGCCGTAACTTCGCATTTTAGCAGAGTATTATTTTTACCCTCTAAAAGCCACTGCACATCCATATCTAAAATTGCACAGGCGTGTATAAATGACTTATGTACATTACGTGCCGCAAGTATAACACCGCTTTGTTTTTTAACAAGTGCAAGCATAGCATAAATTGCAGTTGTAGAGCCTTGAGTTGTGTAATATGTATGTGAGGTATTAAAAAGCGAAGAGGCATTTTTCTCACTTTCATATATAATACCTTGGGCTGCAGACAAAACATCTGCACCGTCAACTTCGGTAATGTCATACTTTTCAACACCTAAAAAGCTTTTACCCTTGTGCCCCGGCATATGAAAACGTGCCGTATTTTTTTCTGCATATTCTTTTACAAAATCAGCTATGGGAGTATTCATTCTTCTTCCTCGGCAATTTGCATCATAATTGCACATTCTATACGTTTTTTGAAAAGTTCACATCCGTATTCGTAAACTCCGCCAATGCTACCCGTTGCGTGGTATGAATTTGCCGCACAACCGCCTGAGCAGTAAAGTCTTGCCCAGCAGTCATTACATTCGGGACGTGAATAAGCATTACATTTGCGGAATTCGTCCTGAACCTTCGTATTTTTTACGCCGTCCCAGATATTTCCCAGGCTATACTTTTCATCACCTACAAACTGATGACAAGGGAAAAGCTCACCCCATGGTGTAACAGCCATATACTCTGTTCCTGAGCCGCATCCTGTAATACGTTTATAAATACAAGGACCGTTTTTAAGGTCAAGCATATAGTGATAGAAGGTAAAGGAGCGTCCTTCCTTCTTTCTTTTAATCATTTCTTTTGCAAGAATTTCATATTCTTCAAAAAGCTTTGGAAGGTCATCCTCTGTCAGTGCATATGGGTCACCAGGTGGGCATACAACAGGCTCCATACTAAGCTCTGTAAAGCCCATATCTGCCATATGCAGAATATCCTTTGTGAAATCTGTATTATTATGAGTAAATGTTCCACGCATATAATAGTCTTTACCGCCACGTTTTTCCACAAAGCTCTTGAACTTGGGAAGTATCACTTCATAACTGCCGTTACCCTTATAATCCTTACGGAAATGGTCGTGAACTTCTTTTCTGCCATCAAGGCTTAAAACAACATTACTCATTTCACGGTTTAAAAATTCTACCTTATCATCATCAAGCAGAACACCGTTTGTAGTAAGTGTAAAGCGGAAGTTTTTGTTGTGTTCTTTTTCTACACTTCTTGCATATTCCACAAGCTTTACAACAACATCCCAATTCATAAGTGGTTCGCCGCCGAAAAAGTCTACTTCAAGGTTACGTCTGCTGCCAGAATTTGCAATAAGAAAATCAAAAGCCTGCTTACCTACCTCAAAGCTCATAAGCGAACGTTCACCCTGATACTTGCCCTGACTTGCAAAGCAGTATGAACAGTTAAGGTTACAGGTGTGTGCCACGTGCAGGCAAAGTGCCTTTACAACATTGGTGGTTGATTTATAATTTTTTGCAAGCTCTTCATACTTATCCGCCGAAAAAAGCTTATCGTTTTCTTCAAGTGATTTTATATCCTCAAGACACTCACAAATTTCATCCTCATTTACATCTGGAAGATGAGAATATTTTTCCATAATTTCCAATACAATTTCTTCACGGCTCTTTTCTTTGTACATAGCAATTATGTCATATGCTACCTCGTCCACTACGTGAACAGAACCGCTTGCAGTATCAAGAACAATATTGTATCCGTTTAACTTATATTGATGTACCATAATCTATCCCTCTACAAACTAAAAACTGCCGTCAATTCAGGCGGCAGTTTGATAATTTTTAATTACTTATTGTTCTTGTTTTCGCACTGCTGATTAGCTACACCGCAAGATGTTTTGCAAGCTGACTGGCAAGATGTCTGGCATTCACCGCAACCGCCATTTTTTACTGTGTTTTTAATATCTTTTGTTTCAATTGTCTTAATTCTTGTCATTTTAATTTCCTCCAACAAAATTATTTTAAATTATTATACCATTATATTACATAAAAGTCAAGGAATTATATTCTGCTTTTTGCGGTCTGCACTTTTTTTACATTTCCAATTATACGCCATTGAAAGCCACTATGTATTAGTTTTATAATCACCATGAGGTGATAAAATGAAAACAAAGAGAAAGAAAAAAGAACTTTGGAAGCGTGAACAGGCAATAGGTGACCTTTTGGAAATTAAGGAAAGGGTTTTTGAAAGTATACTCTCCGAAACGGAATCGGGCAACAGCTGTGACCAGAAGCTTGTTAAACTCGCCATAGATGTTATAAAGGAGCTTAACAGCATAAGCGGTTTTGAATCTGCAAAAACCGATGATAATGATGACGGAAAGCTTGAAGTTAACATCAATGTTGTTGAAGGTTAGGTGATGAATATGAAGCTTGACTTTAACATTACAACCAAACAGAACAAATTTATAAACGCAACGGCTGATGAAATTTTGTTTGGCGGTGCGGCAGGTGGCGGAAAGTCATACGGTCAGGTTATAGATGCGCTTTTGTATGCGCTTAAATACCCCGGCTCTAAACAGATTATATTCCGTCGCACATTCCCCGAGCTTGACAAGTCTATTATACGCACGGCATTAGAGCTTTACCCACAAAGTATTTTTAAATACAATTCTTCAAAGCATACAGGTGTTTTTGCAAACGGAAGCATTTTAGACTTTGGATACTGCGACAGCGAAACTGATGTTTTTAAATATCAGTCTGCAGAATTTGACGTTATACGTTTTGACGAGCTTACACACTTTACGGAGGACATTTACATTTACTTAATATCCCGACTACGTGGTGCAAACGACTTTCCAAAGGCAGTAAAATCTTCAACAAATCCCGGCGGTGTAGGGCACAACTGGGTTAAGGACAGATTTATAGACATTGGTGCACCTGACACTGTACACAGCTTTGAAAACGGTACGAGAATTTTTATACCTTCAAAAGTGCAGGACAACTGCTTTTTGATGGCTAAGGATAAAAACTACATAAAAAGACTTGAAAACCTTGACGAAAAGAACAAAAAGGCACTGCTTTATGGTGACTGGGATATTTTTGACGGACAGTACTTTGAGGAATTTAAGCGTGAAATACATGTCTGCAACCCCTTTGAAATACCTGCAGAATGGCGAAGATACAGAAGCATAGACTACGGACTTGACTGCCTTGCTGTTGTATGGATAGCCGTTAATTCACTTAACGAATGCTATGTATACAGAGAATATGCCAAGCCTGACAAAATTATAAGCAACGGTGCTGCAGACATAAAGGCACTTTCCGAAAACGAAAAAATACGCCTTACATATGCACCTCCTGACCTGTGGAGCAGATCTCAGGAAAGCGGTAAATGCAGGGCGGATATTTTTCGTGATTCGGGCTTACACCTTATAAAGAGCAACAATGACCGTATTGCAGGGTGGCTTTGCATAAAAGAGATGCTTAAGAAAAATGCAGGCGGTGAGGTAAAGCTACATATTTTTGACACCTGCACAGAGCTTATAAAATGCCTTGCCTCCATAACACACGACAAGATAAACCCCTCCGACTGTGCAACACAGCCACACGGTATAACGCATCTGCCTGACGCTCTACGTTACTTTGCTGTACAGCATTACAGACCTGAGCCTGTAAAAAGGGCTGAACAGGTTGATAGCTTCACCTTTGAAAAAAAGCAAGAGCACAGAATTGTAGGTAAAAGCTTTTGTAATATTTTAAGGCGTAATTAGTTTGTTTTCACAAACACAGCCACTGCCTCACCCACCATTCTTGCAGAAGTAAGTGCCTCCTCAAGTGTGTTGCCCGTTGTGCCCATTTCTATAATTATTGATGCGTATGTAGTGTGGGTATTATACCTTTCCTTTGTAAAGCTTACAGGTCTTGCAAGACCCGGATACATACTGTTTACAGTACGTTGAAGCTTTACTGCAAATTTTAAATTTTCACGCCAGTTGGGGTGGTCAAGTCCTCCCTGGTCACTTCCCGTAAGCAGCATTATTTGTGCTGCTTTTTTATTTTGCACATCTGCCACAAGCTTTAGCTTTGTACCGTCGGACTGAACCATTGCATCACGGTGGATATCAAGCACAATTTTAATTGAAGGATATTTTGCAAGATATTCCTCTACCGATGCAAGTGAACTTTTATAAGAACCGTTATATGATGGATAGTCGTGCAGTTTGGTATCGTGCAAAACCTCTATATTGTAAGACCGCAGAGTGTCAACTATTTCTCTGCCTACCCTTACAACATTGTAGTTTATATCCTCCGTTCTGTCGGGGTCTGTTGGAAGGTAGTAGTTTTTATCCGTTGGTGTATATGATTCTGACGAATGGCTGTGTACAATTAAAATCTGTGGTCCTCCCCCTGAAAAATTAAACTTTAAGGGTTCATCCAAAAGCTCCTTTGGGTTAAAGTCGTATGTAGTTGCGTTTTTAACAAGCACTCCATCTGCCTCATAATATCCCTTTGGATTTTTATATGAAATTGTGTATTCCTTAATTGGCTTGGCATTTGTCATATCAACCTCTGCCTCCTCAGTTTTTTTGGGTGCTTCCTCCTTTTTTTGTTCAAATGCCGAAAAGGCGTATACATTACTTTTTATAACCGAAACAGGTGAAGACGCATCAAATCCCAATAATCCCTTTCCCACAAAGGCAACATTTATGTTATTGTATTTGCAAAACACCGATGAACCGTCACTTAAAAGCTGTGTAACAAAAGTTTTGTTATTTAGTACCGAATATATGTACGCCTGTCCTTTGCACACAAAAAAAACAGCTATTACAGCAATGGCAAAAAGTGTGCAAAGAACAGATTTTTTTCTTCTGATTATCATATTTCCACCTCCGTCTATACTATAAATATGGAGGTTTTATTTTAATTATACCTGCTTACATTACCGGTATTTATGCCCGAATGCATACAGATATTTATACCGTCGGATATAATTTCCGCAAGGTCGTCTATAATTTCATCAACCTCTTTGGGTGTTACCACAAGGTTAACAAATGACTTTTTAAGCACCTCATCTATAAGTGCATATTTTTCATTTTTGTCTATATTTTCAAGCATTTTATAAAAGGCGGTATCTTTTGAAGTATGTGATGAAATATTTTCTATTACCATATCTATTGTATCATTTGCCATTGTTGCGGCATCCACAACGGTGGGTACACCTATGGCTATTACGGGAACACCAAGAGTTTCAACATTTAAGCCTCCTCTTTCGTTACCTACCCCAGCACCTGGCTTTATGCCTGTATTGGAAAGCTGTATGGTGGTCATTACACGGCTTATGCTACGGGACGCAAGGGCATCTATGGCTATAATAACATCGGGCTTTACACGATTTGTAACACCCTTTATAATTTCATTTGTTTCAATTCCCGTTATTCCAAGCACACCCGGAGATATGGCACATACAGGCACTACACCGTCGGAAATATCTTCAGGCATAAGGTCAAAAAGATGCCTTGTAACCAAAAGACCGTCTACAACCTTTGGTCCCAATGCATCTGCTGTTATATTTCTGTTGCCAAGCCCTACTACCAAAGTAACACTGTCCTTTGTTCTTTGGGGCATCATTCTTTTAAGCTCCTGAGAAAAAATTTTTATTATTGTATCAAAATTTTCCTGAGTTTCATGTACATATTCGGGTATTTCTAAAGTGACGTAATCACCCACCGGTTTTTTTAGTGCATGGCTTCCCTCGTCATTACGTATCTTAACCCTTGTTACGCTTACATTGTCCCTTTTAAATGTATCTATATCTACTCCATTTATTTTATCTACCTGCTGTTCCTCTGCATATATTTCATGTGCTTCCAAGGCTAAATCTGTTCTTTTTTCCATTTTTTTACCCCCTTTATGTCAATTATTTTTAATTTTTCCATTTTAAAAAAATTTATGCAAAAAAGACTTGCATTTATTTTTGGTTTGTGTTAAAATAATATCTGTAATTTTGTGCATAGGAGGTGTAAATATGCCAAATATTAAGTCAGCAAAGAAGAGAGTTAAGGTTATCGAAACAAAAACTCTACGTAATGCAATGATTAAATCTCAGCTTAAGACTTTCATTAAAAAGTTTGAAGTTGCAGTTGCAGGCGGTGACAAAGCTGTAGCTACAGAAGCTTACAAGGCTGCTGTTAAGAAGCTTGACCAGGCTTGCGCTAAGGGTATCATGCACAAGAATAACTGTGCAAGAAAGAAATCACAGCTTACACTTCTTCTTAACTCAATTGCTTAATTGAGTGCGTGCATTATTTAATGCTATGAATGACAATTTATCCCTTGACTTTAAGACTTTTATAAGTCAAGGGTTTGATATTGTCATAATTTTTTTGTTTATACCGATATTTTTATATGCGAGTGTGCTGGAATCGGCAGACAGGCACGTTTGAGGGGCGTGTGCTTATGGCGTATGGGTTCAAGTCCCATCACTCGCACCAGGAAAAACGACAGAAATCGACAGTTTTCTGTCGTTTTTTCAGCTAAATTCGCTTGTGCGAGTTAAATTGAACAAGTTCAGCTAAATTGCCTTCGGCAGCTAAATGTGCTTCGCACGCTTTAAGGCGAATTTAATTTAGCTGTTTCGCAAGAAACAATTTAGCTATTGCGAAGCAATAATTTCGCTTTGCAACTTGTTGCAAAATTTAGCTGATAAAAATTTATGATTGCTGAAATCCCTCGTTTTTACAGCATTTGTGAGTAAATCCTATAAGAACACTCGTACCACTTTTTGAAAATACAAAATATTCAAAACCACGAAAAAGTCTTGTAAATCAAGGTTTTTTTCGCATTTTGTAAAAGACTTTATTTTATTCAAAATAATAAAAATGGGTTAAAAAACGGGTTAAGTGGGTTAAAAAGTGGGTTATTTTCAAAGTGTCAAAAACATTATTATACTGCGAAAAATCAAGAGGAAACATTGCACAAGTGGGTTATTCTCAAAAACAAGTTAAGACCACCGGCTTAGCCGATGGTCTTTACTTACTTCAAATCTCCGATTGCTACCCTTACACAGTAGTCAACACCATAATCATAACCTGTAAATCCTACAGATAATTTGTCACCGATTAATGAAAATTCAAGTTTTTCATTATTATCCATCCAGCGTATATTTTCTACTTTAACATCAATGTTGTCAAAAGTTATCATACCCTCTGAGCCGGAAATAAAAGTAACATCAGCACTACCTCTTCTTGCAAGATTCACGTAGAAGAAATAAAGATGCTTTTCATCCTTCAATATAAATGTGTCATAATCTTCTCTATACCAATATGGTCTGCCGTTATGAACTGCATCACCAAACATCCCCATCCATTTTCCTACAATATTAAGCATTGCCATAGGATATTCGGGAATATTTCCTGATGCCTCAGGTCCTACATTCAAAAGGTAGTTAGCACCAGCAGAACGGGATTTAGCCAATGAAGTAAGTATTTTCATAGGTGACTTAAAGTTAATGTCATCAGCAAGTCCCCAGTGCATATTCATACTGTCACAAACCTCACCCGCAACATACTTTTTCATACCATCTCTATTCATTGGTTTAGCATTGCCTCTTTCATATGTAACAGAGTCAATTTCAGGATGGCCTGTTTTGCCACAAAGTTCCAAACCTGTGTTATTAATAATCATAGCTTCCGGTTGATATTTTCGTATTAAAGAATACAATTTATCCTCCTGCCACACATCACCTTCGCCATCTTTACTCCAGTTACCATCAAACCACAAACCGCCAATTTCACCATAATTTTTACATAATATTTCAACGTCTTTTCTCATATATTCAAGATATTTTTCAAAATTATTTTCAAAATCAGGATGCCACCATTCAAATGATGCATAATAAAAAAACGGTACTATGTTATGCTTTCTGCATGCATCCACAAATTCTTTTATTAAATCCCTTTTAGCTGCACTATGCATAACATCAAAATCAGAATTTCCGAACGTATCAAACAAATGAAATCCATCATGGTGTTTCGTTGTTATAGTTATGTATTTTGCTCCTGATCTTTTTATCTGCAATACCATATTTTCCATATTGTCAGGATTGAATTCATCAACCAAACGACGGTAATCGCTTTCATCGATAAGACCAGGTCTTAAATTAGCTACCCATTCACCATTGCCTAAAAGTGAATAAATTCCAAAATGTACAAAAACGCCTAACCCCAACTGTTCAAAATCTTTAATATACTTTTTTGCTATCGGTACTGCCATCTTCAAAATCCTCCATATTATTTACTTATTTTATTTCCATACTCCAAAGTTATACAATCAAAGGTCTTCTTTTTAATATTCATCGATCGTCTATTGTAATAAATATTTATTAAACGATTTCATTTTATCACACAACAAATTATGAGTCAATGTCAACTAATATTATAGTTGCCATTTCCCACATTCTCCACTAAATCAAAACCTTTATCAAAATTCCAGTTATTTGCCAAAAAGAATTCTATACCGCAGGTATGGGATTCTTTTTTATGCAAGGAACTTAAACACCCATGCAAAAACACTCCAAGAAAACCAGCAAAAGCAAAGTTTGATTGGCAAGTGTTGACTGTTAAGGGGCTTGGAGCATTAAAAAACCTTGTATTCATAACGAATACAAAGTTTTTTATGGCTAATTATAAAGAATTTAAATTCCCATTTCACGAAAAAACTTTGGCGAAATTCCCGTATATTTTTTAAAAACTCTGCTGAAATACAAAGGATCCGAATATCCAACAGCATTTGCAATACTTTCGTTATTCATATCAGTATTCAACAAAAGTTTTTTCGCCTCTTCAATTCTTATATTTGTACGAAAGCGTTGTGGCGAAAAACCTGTACACCGTTTAAAAACGGTGATAAAATATTTTCTTTCCATATTACACATATTGGCATAGAATTGAATATCATGATTTTTCGAATAATTTTTTTCTATAAATTCTACAACTTTATTTATTTGTTCTATGCTATTATAGTATGTTCTGTTCATAACAGTTAATCACCACACATTTAAAAAAATTATAAATCTTTGATCTTTCGTCCCAAAACATCTTCTACTTTCACAGGCATACCGCTTGCCATAGATTTATTTGCGCATATACCGGTCAAAATACTTGATACACCGTCAACATGAGATGCAGCACGGTTAAGAGGATCGTTAGATGGAGTGCCGAAAATATCTTCACGAAGAATATTATCACCGCCACCGTGTCCGCCTTCACCTTTTTCAATTTCAACTTCATATGCTTCTCCAAACATTGGGTAAACAGTAATATTTTCAAATGCAGTAGCGCCTTCTGCAGCGGATGAACCTGAGCCACTTACATAAACTTTTTCACCTACATGCATTTCGATTCTTCCCTTTGTACCTGTAAAGGATACGTTAAAGCCTTCTATTGGAGAATATGCATTTAAGGCGTATGTAAGTACTGCACCATTTTTATAAGTAACCAATACGTTCATAGTATCTTCAATGGAAATATTATCTCCAAATACGCTTTGGTCTCTTAAATATCCATCTTCGTGTTCTGCTTTTAAGAAAGCATTTTCAAACCACTCGTTACCTTCCATATGAAGTGCAAACGGATCATCCTTAGCGTATTCACTGCCGTGGGCTCTGTTATAGAATTTTGTAATTCCTCTTTCTTCAGCATTTTCTCTGCCGTAGAATTTAAGACCGCCCTGGGCATAAACAGTTTCAGGATATGTACCCAACCAAAAGTTTACAAGGTCAAAGTGGTGTGTTGATTTATGAACCATCAAGCCACCGCTGTTTTTCTTATCTCTGTGCCATCTTCTGAAATAATCGGCACCGTGTGAAGTGTTAAGCATCCATTCAAAATGTACCTGATTAACCTTACCGATAGTATCATTCATAATAAGTTCACGTATTTTTGAGTTATGAGGAGCATATCTGTAATTAAAAGTAACTCTAAGGTTTCTTCCTGTTCTTTCAATAGCATCAAGAATTTCGTTACATTTTACTTCATCCATTGTCATAGGTTTTTCTGAAATAACATCACAACCAAGCTCCATAGCGCGTACAATATATTTATGGTGTGTTCTGTCTATTGAAGTTACAATAACATAATCCGGCTTTTGTTCTTCAATCATTTTGTCAAATTCATCTGCCATATACAATTTCACAGGCTTATCATAACCGTATTTTTCAACAAGAAGCTTATTTGCATATTCCATTCTTGTTTTGTTTATATCACAAAAAGCCACAATTTCTGATGTTTCATTGAAATTTTTTGCAATTGAACCGTAAAAGAATCTTGCACGGTTTCCAAGACCAACTTCAACGTATCTCTTTTTTTTCATATTATTGCCACCTTTTCTTTTTTTATTTTATTATAAAACACACTTCATATTATTTCCTATATCTTTTTTTACTATTTTTTGTACTATTTTTACCTAATTTACTGTTTAATTGGAATTTATCGGGAAATTTAGTTCAAAAAAGCAAACTGCCTTTTACAGTTTGCTTTTTATTCAGAATATCAAATTATTTTAATGTTTCATTTACTGCTTTAATTGCAATTTCATATTCTTCATCTGTTACTTCTTCATCAAACAGATTAAATTTAATATTATCAATGCTGTTTTTAGTAATATATTTATACCATGTTAGTGCAAGAATAAAACGACCTGCACCCATTGATGCATGGGCAGTATCTCTATGCACTTTTTCAATTCCCATTTTTAAAGCTGTCTGCAAAGCTTCACCGCCAGGAATAATACCATCAGCATTAATAGATTCTGCTGCAAAGCTATAACATTTCTTTACGCCGTCAAACATTTCATCATATTTTTCAAATCCAAGATTTTTCAAACGGTCACTGTCATCCGCATAGCCCCAAGTCTGATGAACAAGAATTTTGGCTTTAGGACACATTTTACGAACGTATGCAACAACCTCTGTAATATATGGGAAATATTCATCCTGTTCAAAAGAACTCCTGCTTGCCTGCTGTATGGTTATGTAATCCCACTTTCGTGATAAAAGTGCCTCTTTTGCTGTAACCCTAAAGAATGTCTGTTCTCCGTTTACCTGCAAATCGTAATCTTCCCTGTCACCCATTATATTACGGTAATGTCTTTCCAGAGGGCAACCGCCTCTGAATAAGTTTACTGTCTGCAAATCCACGCCTTCACATTTTGCAATATCATGCAAATAACGCTGTGCATCCTGTGAAAAGCTGTTTCCAATTGAAAGTACGTTTATTGTTCCCATTTTAAAAATCTCCTTATATATTTAATTTTTTATCGTTTCTGTATTTGCTTGCACTGCAGCCAATGATTTTCTGGAATTGTCTGCAAAAATATGACTGATTGTTATAACCACAGGCATGTGCTATATCTGTTAATGACATATTTGTATCAGTAATCAGCGATACAGCATTTTTTATTCTTATGTTATTAACATAATCCATAAAGGTAATTCCCATAATCTTTTTAAAATATCTGGAAAAGTACGAGGGGTTCATATTAACCAATTTTGCAACCGCAGGCAAAGTAAGTTTTTCGCTGTAATTATTATACACATATCTTATAGCTGTATTAATTTCATTACTTGGTGTACTTATATCGGCAAAGTTTTCTTCTTTGTCAACAAAAATCAAATTATATATATTTGTCAGTATTTCATATATGTAATTATTAACAAGCTGACTGCTGAACAAATCGTTATTTTTATACTCTGCACGCAGCTTTTTAAAAAGAGTATCAATATGTTTCTTTTTATTTTGGGGTACAACAATGTGAATGAAATCAAAGCATTGTTTAAACTTTTCGGAATTAGCACCTAAAGAATCCACTTTACTATCGCTAATATAAATTTTAATATTCTCTCCGTAAATGGTTTCGGGCTTTTTGGTCATATGAAGTTTATTTTTATTAACAAGTACAATATCGCCTGAATTTATATCAAACAAATTGTCATCTATAAGATAAAGCAGTTTACCCGAAAACAAATAATATATTTCATAATAATCATGGTAATGAAATTTGGGCATATCCTTTGTATTTTTATTGAAATTTTTTTCTTCAATACTCAAATATTTTTCCATTATTCAAACAATCCTTACAAACATTATATTGAATTCATCCGTAAATCTTCAGAAAAAAGTATTACCACCCTGTAAGGGGTGGTAAACTCTACAGTTCTAATATTATTTTACATTAATAATTCAATAATGTCAAATACGAATTAAAGCGATTTCAAAAGACCACAAATAACCTTGGCAGCTTCTGCCCTTGTTAAGTTGTCATCAGGTCTGTATTCGTTGTTATAACCTTCTATAAGACCAATTGACTTCATAAATTTTACCGCATCCTTTGCATAGTCGGAAACCATACCGATATCTGCAAAATCACTTACATCGTTAGTTTCTGTTTCAATACCGAGTTTTTCTATTGTTCTTGATATCATAACAGCCATATCCTGACGTGTTATATGTGAACCTATGCCAAACTCTGTATCGGAAATACCGTTTACTATACCAAAGTCTTTTGCCTTAAGTACATAAGGTTTATACCACAAATCCTTAACATCGGCAAATGTATTTTCTGCTTCCTCAGTTTCAATACCTGCCGCTTCAATAAGCATTTTAAGGAACTGTTCACGTGTTACGTTGTCATTTGGCATAAATTTGCCTGACCCGTCTCCTGAAATAATTCCTTTTTCTGACAATTCTTCAACACTTTCAAAGTACCAGTCGTCTTTGTCAACATCATCGTATGAAGGTGTTGAAGGAACAGGCTCAACAGGTGTTACAGGAACTTCGGGTTTATCCTCTACAGGAGGATTTGGAATAACGGCACCGCCGCCACCTGAGGATGAACCGCCACCGCCGTGAACGCCGGAGCTTGGTTTTTCGGTTTCTGTTCCACTGTCTTCGGAATTATCAGAATCACCTGTATCTTTTCCTACTACAATTGGTTCTTCGCCAAAATACAGATAGTTGCCTGATTTTTTAGCATCCATAAAGCTACCATCTAATCTTACATTGTACTGACCTGGTGCATACATAGTAACATTTTCAAGGACTTCCTCAGTAAGAGTTGAAGAATATACGTTAAATATTTCACCGTTCTTTTCATAAGCTATGGCAGAAACAGGTTCTGCACCTTCTTTAACCTTGAAAAGATACTGTTCCTCTTCATCTATGGTATTGTCCTTTAAGAATGTTGCATCCATAAGGAATGTGGATGTTATATTTCCATCAAGGTCTGTTTCTACAAGCATAGTTGTTGCATCTGTGGTAAACTGTCCCACAGTAGCCGCCTGCTTCTTTGACAAATCATTAAGATGATAATAATAGTAGTAATTTTCTTTTCCTGTCTTAGTATTTTTAATACGTGCAGAAAAAGCATTTACAACAGCAGGGTCTATACCTGTATCAACAACATCTGCAGAAACCTCAAAATCTTCTTTTAAATTACGAGGTAATATAATTGTGTTGAAAACAACATCTCCAACTGCAGTCTTTTTAAGTACTGCCTTTTTGTTAACTTCTTCACCATTTTTATGACTGAAGTTAGTCTCTTCGTAATAAGTCGTTAAACCATCAATTCCTACAGGAACAAGATTTACGTTGATATCATCATTGTTACTGCGTATTTCAAATGTTTCCTCATCAACAGAGATTTTTGACGCAGGCAGCATCTGCCAGTTTTGTTCATAAGAATTTTCTTTTGTCTGATTTTCAGGGTTTGCGTAATCACCTACAATAAAGAACTTTTGGTCCTTTAAGTACAATACACTTCTGGACTGATTAACATCCTGTGTATAGGTTCCTGCATATTCAATAAAGTCATATACATTATTTGATTCAAAAGCAAGTTCTCTTGTTTTAGCTATTTTATCGTGCTCGCTGTTATTTACAGTAACAAGATTATGCATTGGTGCGGAACTCATAAATTCCTTTGCACCGTCAAGCAAGCTATTACCAAGACCCGGGTCTGTAAGCAAAAACTTACCATAGGCAAACAATGTTATTGAAAGATGGTCACGCTGTCCATGGCTGGCAGAATGGTCGTTAGTATTTATAAACGACATTGCAATTGCCTTGCTGTCCCATGAGCTTCTCATATAAGTACGAAAGCTTGTAGGATAACGGGTTGTGGGATTTTCAGGCATAGCACCCGAAGTTCCGTTTGTTGAAACATATTCAAACATTTCATCATCGGGGAAAGCCATTATATACCATTTTTTTACAGTATCGCCATAATAAGACTGATAATCGTTGGCATCGGCAATGTTATATCCTCTGAAACCTGGTGATGAACAGTAAACAAGTGTTTTAACAATATTATATGCAATACCCATAACTTCATCATCAAAGGGAACAGGAATACCTGTTTCAGCCTGTATTTCAAATGGAGTATACAAAGTACCTAAAATTGTTTGTGTGTAACCTAAGGGCAACTCCAGACTCATACCGTCTTCCAGAACAAAGCCCTTTACAATGCGTTTATTTTCTTCCTGAACAAGTTGATACCATTCATCAAATACTGCAAGTTCTCGGAATCTAGAAAGAATTGCGTATGCACCTGAAGTAGCAAATGAAGCCCAGTTGTTATCCTTTGTTCCGAAGAAATTAAATATATTCTGCTGAGTCTGCAGCCAGAATGTTTTAATCACTGCTGTAAGAATTTCTCCATTCATATATTTGCTGTCAAGAACCTGGAAAATATTATTTGAAGCAGTTCTGGTATGTACTGATATATCCAGTGCATTAAATACATTCGCATTAAAACCAACATGGTGTACCAAACCCATATGCTGTCTTATAAATGTATATGCATAGCGTTCATCACCTGTATAACTATACATATTGGCAACATAATTAAGTTCATTTCCTCTGTGGTACAAACAAGACTTACCTTTAATTGAGGTATTGTTACTTGTTATAAAATTCCATGTATTTTCGTCATTACATGACCAGATAGCACAATCCACATTAAATTCATCGAAGTTTGCTGTATTTTCATCAAATGTCATTTCAGAATAGTCGTACACACAAATTTCTTTTTCACCTGTGCCCGAAGCATTTCTGCCATAGACCTTAAGCGTTGCTGAATTAACTTTATCTGTGGTTTTTAAACCTGAAATATCAAATGCAATAATTGCTCTTTTTGTATTTTCATTAAAGTTTTTATAAAATCCGCTTTCCTGAATAGTCAAAATCTCATCAGAGCCGTAGTTCATTGCACTGTAAGCACCGCCACGAATCATAAGATCCTTGGATGCGTAAATTTTTTGGGGCATACCGTTTACAACAAGTTCAAGAACAGGAGGCTTATCGGATTCACGTGATTTAACCTCTGCCTGTGTAAGATATTTATCAACAGACATAAGCAAAAAACCAATGTCCTTAACAGTACCGTTAACCTTGCTGCCAAACATAGTGGTTACATCAACGGAGTACTCTTTCCATTCATTATCAAAATTCCAATATCCCCTTACCTCACCAAAACCACTGATGGGATACACATTTTTTTCAAGTGCCAGTGCAATTGACTTTGCCGTAGCACCGGGATTTGATGTAGTCTTTGTATATCTTGTGTCTCGAACTTCAAGATAATAATTCAACAACTCATCCTTAGCAAGGTCGTAGTCGGCCGCCATAGCGGCCTCCTTAACCTTTATCATATCGGGAAATTCATCATATCTGAAATATGGCTGTTTTGCCCAGTCCTGAGCTTCATCATCCCATGCACCGAAAAATTCATCATCGGCAATCTGCATAGGGTCTTCATCTATTACATAATCATATGTGCCGGGTTTTTGGTAAGTTATCAGATGACTGTTATCAACAGCCTCATCTGCAAAAGCCATTGAAGGAACAAATGTAAATGCAAGGCAAAATATTAAAACACTGCATAAAAAACGTTTCATATTTATTCTCCTTTCATTTATTGCATTACTTCAAGTAATTTTACAATTACAGTTGCAGCTTCTGCACGTGTAAGTGAATCCATAGGGTTAAATTCATTATTATATCCCTGGATAATTCCTGCATCTCTTACTGTATACACTGCATCTTTTGCGTAATCTGAAATATCATTTTCGTCATCAAATAGTTCAGATGTCTGTGTAACAACAACACCTTTGTTATTAAGGATTCTTACAATAAGTACAGCCATATCCTGACGCTTGATTTCTGCACCAACGCCAAATATGTCATTTGAAATACCATTGATAAGACCTAATTCTACACCTGTTGAAACATAAGGAGCATACCATGCAGCTGTATCAACATCAGTAAAGCTTGTTGTATTAAATTTAACATCGGCATCTACTGCTTCTACAAGCATTTTAAGGAACTGTTCTCTTGTAACAACGCCTGATGGATTAAACTTGTTGTCTCCAACACCGTCTATAATTCCAAGCTCTTTAAGCTTCATTACATTTTCATATGCCCAGTGACTTGAAGGCATATCAGTAAACAGGCTTGTTGCTTCATCAGATTCGGTTTCTGCGTCTGTAGCAGGAAGACCAGGGATTGTTGATGTGCCATTTCCTGCACCGTTGATGTATCCGCTGCCTGAACCGCCTGAACCGCCTGAACCGCCTGAACCGCCTGATCCACCTGATGAACCTGCAGATACATAAACGGCATATTTTTTAGAATATTCAGCATCGCCGAACTTTGCAGTAACTGTAAGTGTAACTGTTGTGCCTACGCTTGGTTTTGTATATTCACCTGTAATACCTGTTTCATTTGAAACAATTTTAATAATGTCAGGATGGCTTGAAGTCCATGTTAGCGGTGTGCCAAATTTACCATTTTCAGGAAGATCAATATCACCTTTAACAGTATTACCTGTTGTAAAGTCAAGTGTATTAACTTCAAGCTCTACAAGTTCTGCAGAATCAACAAACAAATATGCTTCAATTTCATTAATATAAAGGTCTTTGTTGTAGCATTCTTCTGCAGTAAATGATACATAACGTCCAGATACTGTATTAAAGGATATAATTGTAGATGCAATATCACTTACAGTACCCTGCTTTGCAACTGTCCAGTTTACACCGTCGTCAGAATATGAAACAGTGTATGATTTCAAGCTTCTTCCGTTAGTTAAAATATCTTCATTTACATACAAAGTATTGAAGTATGTAAGTTCACCAAAATCAATTGTTAAAACAGGTTTTTTATTTGTATTTGCAGTGCCGTAAGCTGTATCGTAGTCACCATCATTTAAATAAAGCTTTCCTTTACCCGCTATTTCAGAAACACTGGATTTTGTATCTTTGTTTAATGCAAGGTTATACACTGAATCACAAGTTACTACAAATGTTTTTTCAACTACACGTTTAACTTTGGCGTCATTTTTACTTGTCAAAGTAATAGTCATAGTTTCTACTGAATGTTTTGCAGGAACTGTTACGTTACCGTTATCGTCTATAACCTTATCATCAGTGTCATTAGACTTCCAACTGATATCGCAGTCAAATACATAATCTCTAACAAGGTTTACTGTACCTGTAATAACATTCTTTTCAAATACACCAAAGTAAGGAACGTTATCAAAGTTGATATCCAAAACGCCATATTCATCTGTTGAAATAACTGTTTCTGTTACAGAAATTGCATCAGATGCATCTATCTTTGCAAGATTATCAATTTTCTCTACTGTATCGGCATAGTCTACAATTCTGTTTTCGCCTGCCCATACTGCAACCTTGTCGATATCAGGCATTACCATTACATCAAGCGCTACAACTTCATCATCAGCTATAGGATAGCTCTGTGACAAGCCACCGCCGTATGTAACATAGTAAACACCGTTATTAACATATACAACAGCAATAGTTTTGCCTGAAGCATCAGCAAAAGTAATTGTGCCGTTATCTGTACTGCTGAACTTTATGCTTGTAACAGAATCACGTGATATTTTAATGTTGTTATAACCATTTATAGTTATTGATTCTGCATCACCTGAACCCTCGTAAACAACTCTGTCATAAGCACGTGGTGCAATTGTGTAATTATATGTTTTTGTATAAAGCTTTCCACCCATTGTAATGTTTGCAGTTAAAACAACTTCTGTTGGGTTAAGTATTGCAGCATCCTTGTTGATTTTACCTGCAGTGCCTTCAACCTTCAGCATATCTGAATTTGATGTCCATACAATTGAAACACCATTATGGTTGATAGGTAAATACAAATCATAACGAATGTCATTTGAGTTTTGCATTGTTATTGTTTCATCAAGGTCGCTGATGTAATAATCCAAAACTTCATCTTCGCTTTCAGCTTCACGGATTGTAAGGTTAAAGTTCTTTTTAACATATACTCCGCCATCTGAAATCATTGCAGAAATTACAATGTCCTGCTTATTTTCGCTGAAATAAACCTGACATTTTTCAAGGTCTACGCTGTCGTCAGCAGACCATATAATGTCATATTCACCTGCTTTTGCAGGAACGCTCTTTAGAGTTTCCATTGTGCCGTCAGGCAACAAGTCAGTTATGTCAGTAACATCAATTGATGCTAATGCACTTATCATATCACTTCTTAAAGAAACATTATTTTTAACAATTTCTGTTACAACAATGTTATTTAATGTAACCTTGTCACCTTTTTTATTATTTTGGTCAATTATTACACGTAGTGAATCAACAAAATCAATTGATTCATAAACAAATGGTGAGCCAACAAGCTTGCCGTCTACAAACAGCCATACCTTTTTGTTTTCAGTATCTACTCTGAATTTAATGTCAAAGGATTCTCCGCTTGTTGCTTCATTATATACCTTTACACTTCCGTCTTTACCTACAAAGTGCATTGTATTATTTGATATACGAAGTGATGCAATATTTTTATATGTGCCATTGTCACTTCCCAATGCAACATAAATTGGCTTATCTCCTGATATTGATGGTGTAACATTAAAGGCAACATCATAAATACCTGAATAACCTGCAGTTAAAACACTTTCGCGAGTGCTTTCATCATATGCAACTTCTTCACCAAACAAGCGGTAGTCTGCATAATATGCAGGTTTTTCGGAAGAAGCATCTTCGCCGTCAATAGTTTTTTCTACAACAAGTCCGTCTGTTGAAACAACAGTTGATGCAGCAGCCATATCGCCTGAACAATATACATCCTCCAAAGCTTCGCCGCTGTTGTTCATAATGTCTTTACTTTCGTAGCTGTCAACAGCTTTTACAGTAATTGTGTAATCCTTATATACAACTGCTCCGCCAACTGTTGCAGTCGCAGTAAGTGTAACATCTCTGTCATCGTACCAACGTGTTATAACACCTTCGTTTGTGATTATTTCAGGGTCAGAAGATGACCACAAAACATTTTCGGCAACATTCGGCAAAACAAGATTTTCGGTTACTGCGTAAGGATCAGCAATAAAATCAGCCGGAATCTGCTTTAATGCCTCGATAGCACTTTTTGTATTTGCATCTGCTTCAATTTCTTCAATTTTAAAGCTCTTGATAACAAGCTTACTTCCTAACAGATTTCTCTGCATATCTGTTATATAAAAACCATTTATGTAATCTGCCTTTGAATATAACGCGTTTTTCTTACCTGCAATACCGTCAACGGTTATTTTGTTAACATCTTTTATTGCATTACCTGTAGCGGCATCTGTAGCAACATTAACCTCTATCTCCGCAGTATGCAAAACGCCGTCGCCTGAGTTTTTGTATGTAATTTTAGCCTTGTCGTCTGAAGTAGCACCATACATCTGTATAGTTGCTGTATACGCTCTTGAATACCATGCAGCCACTGCCGTCCATTTTTCAGGGTTAATTGTACTTATAACATACTGATAATATGGAGCCCCAACCGTTACACCATCATATAGATTACCGGGATACGGGTCACAAACCACTTCATATTCTGTTGTGATTCTGAATTGACCGAAATGCTTATTTACACGGTAATTTGAACGTTCTGCATCATTGTGATTAAATGTGCTTTCAGCCATATAAATTACTCTCTGTGCTGTTGTTGTGCCGTTTGCCGCACCATCACCGTTAAGCGGTTCTGATTTAATCTGTTCTACTACAAGACCTTTGCCTTTTTCGACTTTGACAATTGCATATTCGTTATTTATATATGTAAGATTAGGTATATCGTCTATGTCGGAATACTGTGAAAAATCAGTGTATGAAATAATTTTGTCGTCAGCTACAGGAGGAATAACAGGGTCGTCTCCGCCTTCGCCAGATTCTCCACCTTCACCAGATTCTCCGCCTTCACCAGATTCTCCGCCTTCACCAGATTCTCCACCTTCGCCAGATTCTCCACCTTCACCAGATTCTCCGCCGCCAGAAATGTTTTCTGCCTTAGGTACAGTCAATGTGTATTCCTTAGTAAAGATACCGCCGTTGTTTTCAAGGTCAACTGTTGCTGTAAGCACTACCTGTGCATCAGCATCTGTGGGGCGTGTTACAACACCTTCTGCAGAAACAACAGCAGGCTTTGAAGAAGTCCATGTAACTCCATTAGCAGATGGTATTTCAAAGCTTTCCGTTACACTTTCAGGGAAGCTTACAGGCAAGCTGTTAACAACTTCAAGTGTTGCCAATGCCTCTTCTGTTTCCAACTGTTTTACTTTCAAATTTTTTAAAGTAACATATTGGCCTACTGAAAATTTATCCATTGTTTTTACTGTTATTTTTTCTATATTTGGAATTGCTTTTGTAACATCAAGCTCTGCAGAATTTCCGTCGACATCTACAGTTGCCACACTACTATCTTTATCACCGGTAACAATGGTATATGTAACAACAGCATTTTTATCTGTGTCGTAACTTAACGTATTATTTCTCGTTCCTATAGGACCGGCTTTACGAATATCCCACTTATTATTATAGGATATTTTCGTTTGTATGCTATCCAGATAAAAGTATCCAAAAGGTTCTTTATCAGTATAGCCCGTAACAATATCTACAGTAACTTCATATTTACCCTGGAATTCTGTTTGTGTCAAAACGGTACGGTTTGCAGCATCTTCCACTTTTCTTTCAAACACTTTCTCTATGTATGAATTTAATCCAGCACTTTCAGAAACAGGATTTATATGTTCTATTTTCAAACCTTCGCCATTCACTATTCCTATAGTTACTATAGGGTTGCCATCGGCGTCCTCAGCTTTGGTAAATGTCCAGCCTGTTAGCTGTTCATTGCTTGTATATGTTGTATAATCCTCTGTAATATCCAAAAGACCTAAAGCAGGTGTTTCGGAAATCACTTCAGTTTCACTCGCCATAGTTACGGGAATATTAACTATGGAAATTAACATTGTAATCGCTAATAATGTTGATATAATTTTTTTCATGTCAATATCCCTCCTTATCTCTTAATTACAACAGCACGAACTTCTGTTGTGTTATACAAAGATACGTACATCATATCGCCAATCTGAATATCATCCAGCGTAGCTATACGTGCCTCTTTACCTTCTATAATAAATACAGGCTTAGCACCTTTAATCAAAAGATCCACAGTACTTTCAACTACATCTGAATTTGAATAACCCATTGATACTTCGTTTATTCTTCTTGCTCTTGTGTTGGATATTTTGTTATGTGCTATATTCTTAATTTCACCATAATAATAATCGTCTACAAATGATTCGTAATATTCATCATTTTTCTGCAAAATTTTAACTGTATTTATCTGGTCAAAGCCATCAAGAGTATATTGTATAAGATCATTCTTTTCCAACTTGGAAATGTCAGATTCATTTACTCTTTCTTCGGCAACAATATATTTGTATTCACCGCCGTTTGTAAGCATTTTTATAGCTTTGTGTTCTGTAGTTTTATCTTCAGAAAGAACATTTGAAACTGACAAAACAAGTCCTATATCAGATGTATCAAGTACAGGTACTCCCGCATCTGATAACATAACCTCCTGAATAACCATTACCTTGGCTACTGATGTTATATCGTCCATTTCATATCCGTTTGTTTCGTATTCCCAGTTATGAGATAGTTCTATATAAACCTTAAGGTCCTCGTCAGATACTGTTGATTTTGCCTGTTCTGCATACATAGGAACGCAGAAAGCAAGTGTGTAGTCTTTTTCTACAGCAAAAGGTTCACCCTTTGTCTTTGCAAATAAGTTTTCTGAACCATTATATGTTTTAGAGAAAAGAGAAACACAATCTTTAGGAATTTCAGATGCTTTTATATCCACATTGTCAACTGCATCTAAAGTATCTATCTTATATACTTTACCATTGCTGTTAATATGATAAGAAACAGGCTTATCTAAAACTTCAGCAAAAACAACTTCTGCTTTTTTCTTAACACCGTTAAATACAATCTTATCCTCTGCAGGATATATAACAACATCCTTGTTTCTTGCGAACAAAGCATTTGATGTAGCTGCTTCACCTGTCATTTCGTCAACTAAGCCTTCAACCTTTTTTACAGAAATGTATTCAGGCAAAAGAAGCTTTACTTTATAGTTTCCGCCCAGACTGCTTCCTGCACTGTAGCTGTATACATAGGCATAATTACTTTCGCCCTCTACTTCTTCATAGTCTACAATTATACCTATAAAATTGGTATAAGCAATTATTTTTTTGCCAATTTTAAATTCTTCATTTATGGCAGTTTCACCCAAAACATATTCTGTTCCGTCTATAACTATATACTTTCCGTCTCTTTCAACAACTACGCCTTCAACTGTTTTATCTGATTTTACAATTCTTACAGCTTCATTGTCATTGCTGATAGCTATACTAAGTATATCTTCGGCTTTTATACTTTCAAATGAAATTTCTTTTCCGTTTGCATCGTATATTTCCCAGCTCATTTTATCTTCATCAAGCTTAAGGTTTTTCATAGTTCCATATGTAAAGCCATCTTCAAATGTTATTGTATTAGTTTCAGTTGAAATTTTTTCTACAATACAATCTGTATATGTATAAACAAATACTACATCTGCAAGCTCATCCACATCATTATCTATTGTTCGTACAAATACATTTGATTCAGCCTTAAGTTCCTTTGAAACATCATAGCCTGATACAAATCTGTTGTTTACAATAAATCTTGTAGTATAATCAGCTTTTACTTTGTATTTACGTCCATCATTTGTGAAAAACTTTATTTCGTTGTCAGAAATAGTATCTATTGCATCTCCTGAAAAATCACATACTGTATTTTCGTTGGTAGGATTAATAGCAGTGATATGTCCTTCTTCAAAGTTGTTGTATGTAACATAAAAATCCACTCTCTGACCAACATATCCCTTTGGTGCTATTCCGTCAAAATCATAAACTTTTTCATCTATTTGCAACTGAGTAGGCTTCAAATTTGCAACTTCATCGTACAAATATGTGCTTGCATCAGCTGTAATTACGCCTGTCTTTTTAATAATACCTGTACCAATGGTACGACCTTGAATCAGGCTTCTGTATGTTCTGCCTTCATCTATTTCATATGATGGGGCAAGGTTTGCGTTGTAATACATAGGCACCATAAGACCTATATCAAGCGCATTGTCTATCATTATCATTACCTGACCAAATGAAAGATACGGTTTTGAAGAATCAATATTGTCTGTAAGCTTTATATTACCTGCAGTATACTGATAACCATACAAAGATTTGTCCTCTGTAATTACATCATAACCAAGGGCATGCACCAAAATTTTGCAAGCCGCTCCGTATGTAATGTATTCTGATGGATTATATGTACTGTTTCCGCTGCCGGATACATAATTCATCTTTGCAAGAAGATTTATTGCACCTTTGTAGTTTGAATCCGAAATATCTGAAAAATATATGTCGTTTTCCAAAGCCTTTGCAACATCCTGCTGCCCAATCATATTTACAACCATCTGCGCAAATTCGTCACGGCGTACATATTCCTCCTCTCTTGTTCCTGCATTCATACCTGTTGTAATACTCATAGATTCCATATCAAAGGCAAGGTTTTTACCGCCCGCCATTGCAGGAACTATAGATGTAACCAACAGCATAAATACGCATAACAAACATATTATACCTTTTGTTTTTCTTGTCATATAGACCCTCCTAAACTACCAATTTGTTCTATAAACATAGATACCTAAGCTAATTGTACAATAAAGTTGTCTTTTTTTACATGCACAAAATTCTTTTTTTGAAAAATAAGCTTAGTAAAATATGCTATAATTCATCAAATCTTCTGTCTTTGTCCACTGAACTTTGTCGGACAAATTATCATTTACACGCTGTGCAATTTTATCCAGAATCTTAAGCCCTGTATAAAGTCCGTTTGATGCAAGGCTTTGCCAATGTGTAAGCATTATCGGATAACTTCCGTTTTCAAGAACTTCAATAATTTTTCCCTGCTTACCATCCGCAGTAATATATAAATCCGCAACAGTATCTATATATTTTTCGTCATTTTCTGTTGTATGTATTGTCTGCCAAAGCATATCGGAAACTGTAACAGGTATGGAAACAAGCTTTCTGCCGTCTTCTTCATAAGCTATCCATGGTTTTACATTCACATTATTTTCATCTGTAAAAGAATGCAGATAATACCAGGCATTTTTCTTGCCGTACACATTATATATTGCTTTTGAAATTGCAACCACATATTCGTCCTCAACCTTATCGGCAAAATGCCAGGGTGACCAGACACCGCATACATCAAAACCGGCTTCTTTAAGGATAGAAAGTGCCTTCTCTATATAAGGAGTCAAGGTTGTACGGTCCTGCATATTAGACCATTGTTTTTCGTTTATTCCCGTGCTTTTTCCGGTTTTCAAATCTATTGCCTCATTGTGAGTAAGCATTTCAGGACATATACTGAAATTGGGAACAATGCGTTTTTTTACGGTATCAAGCCATATTTTCATTTCGTCAAAATCCACACCATCAATTCCGTTTATAATATCACCGCAATTACCAGGCATAGGCACAACACTAAACTTACCCTTTATTCCATACTTTTCAACAATATCACAAAAGTCAAACAAAAAGGAATTGGGGATATCACGTATAATCGGTCTTCCGTCATCTGTTAAACCCGTTTTATGATGAGTATAGTAAACAGACAAAATCGGTGACGGATCATCTATCATTAAACTAATTGGAATTTTCATAAATAACCTCTCCTTTAAGCATATTTTACCTATCATAATTAATTATAACAAAAACAGGCATTTTTGTAAATATGCAAATTTCTTTTAGATGAATTTTTCAATAATTTTTTCTGTCAGCATTATTTTCGGGTGCAAAAAGCTTGAAATCCTCAAAAGTTGCCTTACCGTCAATAATATTGCCAATTGCAAGGTCAACATCGTAGGTATTGCCAACATACGTTGATGATTTCAAAGGTATATCTTACTAATTCCCATTATTTACAAGACAACAGAACCGTCCCCCTGTCTTTCAATATCCTGTGCCTCATGATTTGCAACAGTTCCGTAAGCATTAACCTTACTGTTCATGGTGTTGAATAAATTACATCTTTCAAATTCGAATGTGGCTTTTGCTACCTTAAGTGTATTCATTTAACCACTACAATTGACAGAAATTCCAAATTGTTGTATACTATATAAAATTACAATAAAGGAGAGTTAGCCATGAAAAAAATTGTATGTTTAATTTGTATTGTTGTTGTAATGCTTACTGCAATAGTTCCCGTAAGTGCATCAATAGATTGCGAACAGGTACACTACCCTATGTATTTTAACGGTAAATTGGTACCCGAAGGTGACAAGCCTATACTTTCACTCAACTGGAATACATATGTTCCTTTAAGAAAGGTTTGCGAAGGTACGGGACTTGAAGTGGTATGGAACAACGAAAAGCAGGAAATTTATGTTGAAAATACGTCTGCACTTGCCGCACAAGATTATGCCAACCTTGCAGCCATATATAAAAACACAAGTATGAATGGATTGTGTGAAATAATATTTTTAAACGCTTTTTACGATGCTTTTGACTATTTTAATGCTGGTAAATATACAGAATATGATACCTGCCTTGATGTTATGTATACATATGAAAAGCTAATTGATACTAACATAACAACTTCAAAAAAACACATAGAATCGTTAAAAGGTTATTATGACGGCACAACTGTTACCAAAGCCACATACGATAATGTACAACTCTGTTTAGAAGAAGATATGCTTTTATCCATAGCATGCAACAGGTTAGGATATGCTATTACCCAGTATGCTGACGGAAAAATGAATTATTCTGATATTTTGAACGAAATAATTATTTTTAACAACAATGTTAAAGAAGCCAAAGCCCTTGTTGATATACCGTCCGCAACTGCTTCATTGATTGCCACAGCATCCCAAAATCACGACACATTCTACCACTATCCGGAATTCAGTGCAATAAAACTTGAATTGATAAAATAATATTAAAATCCTGTCAGTTTCTGACAGGATTTTATTTTATCTGTATAAATTGTCAAGCTCTGCAGCTATAACTTTTGCTTTTTCAAGACGCATACCGTAGGTTTCCTGAATCAGTGCCGCAACAGCTGAAATGCGATTTTCATAGGTCATTGACTCTATGTTAAGCTTTGCAATTTCATTTGCAAGCTTGCCGCTTTCAAGGTCTGTTTTTAGTTGTTCAGGCAGATATTCAAGCTGCATTTTAGAGCTTTCGCGGTTAATACGCTGAATATCGTTTGCAATATCCTGTGCCTCCTGATTGGCAACAGTTCCGTAAGCATTAAGCTGACGGTTGTACATACTGTCGGAAATATCTTTTTCGATTCCGTACTGCTGTAAAAGTTTGTTGTACGCCTGCTCTGCAAGAGTTGGTATCATTTCACTTGCCTTTTGGGCGTATGCCTGCTGAACCTGTGCAGTTGCTGCCGCTGAATATGAGCTGTTACGTCCCATACTTGCGGCATTTAAGTTGTTAAGTGTCTGCTTTGCGGCACTTTGCCCCTGACGGCTATACATATCCACATAGCTTTGGTATGCAGGGTCCGTGCTTGGGTTATAGCTGAAATTTTCAAGTGCATTGGCACTTTTACGCACATTTTCATCAATATTTTGTGCACCGTTTGTAATATTTTTTAAAAGTGAGCTTTTGTTGTCATCATACATTTTTTGCCTTTCGGCAATATCTCTGTAGTAGGAAAGCTCACCTATGGAAATATCCTCTTCGTCTGTCATACCATAGATAGCACGTAAATTTTTATTTTCCTCATTAGCTTTTGCCCTTTCATTTGGGTCATTAGAAGTGTGCCATATATATTTGTTTTTATAAAGCTTCTCAGTATCTTCGGGCTTCCATTTTTCATAACCTAGCATAAACCATCCTCCTTATTCCATAATTCCGTTAATTCTCAAGGCTACAACCAATGCCCATATGCGGTCATCGGTAAGCCTTAGCCTGCCCTGCTCATCACCAAAGACATATTTATTATCAAGTGCCTTTTTCACATAGGGCTTTGACCAATTTGGGCAAGCCTCCAAAGTATCGTAATACTGCATATTTCTTTTTATAAGTGTTTTCATTTCCTCTAAAGGAAAATATTTACCCGGGCAGGCTGTTGCCATAAAGTCACCGTGCCCGCCTATTGTCTTTATAGTCGGCACATTTTCAAGAACGTATTTTATAATGTCAACACCTGCATTAAACTGTGCATCAGGCATTTTAACATCATTGCTGTGGTAATCACCCTGAAAGCCGATGGAAATAATATGCCCGTTTTGATTTTCAACACCTGCACCTAATTTAAAGCCTCTGCCCTCGTACACAGTACCGTCAAAGCCTACCCAGAAGTTATAGCCTATTGCACTCCAACCCTGATTAATGTGCCATTCTTCAACGGTCTTTACGTCTGCTGTAGGGTGTGCCATGTGGTGCAGGGCAATACTGTCTACATTTGCAAGGTTTAAATATTGCAAAGGCTGTTTAATTATCTGATTGGGTATCTTTTTTATATCCATAAAATCACTCCGTTCTTTTGTAGTCGTAGGGGCGGGTCTCTGTACCCGCCCGCAAAAACGCTCATCTTTCGGGAGGGTATGGAAACCCTCCCCTACATCCCTATTGCCTAATTTTTATCCTCCAACTGTTCCAATATATCTTTTAATTTCTGCGGATAAGGTACATTAAGTTTGCCTAAGTTTTCAAGTATCGATATTCCTTCGTTGGATATGTAAAACATAACTGCCATAGACCTTAGAGCA
>CAZNKU010000009.1:0-28441 GCA_964573775.1 uncultured Clostridiaceae bacterium
CGAAGACACTAGATCCTAAGTCTAGCGCGTCTGCCAATTCCGCCACATCCGCAAGCGACTAATAAATAATAACATTTTTTTTTTGATTTGTCAATAGTTTTTTTAAAATTCTTTTAAAATTAGTTATTTTAAAAGAAGGAACACAGTGTGTTCCCTCAATAATTCTTCATTTTGCATGCTTAATTCTTAATTATTTTGTATATTGCATCCACAGCATAATCAATATGACTTTTTGTGTTAAAACAACCAACACTAAGTCTTGCAAGACCGTCTGTGCCCAAAGACTTATGTGCAAGAGGTGCACAGTGCAAGCCTCCGCGTGTGGCAATGCCCATATTATCAAGCATATTGCAAAGGGATACGCTGTCCGCCCCCTCAACGGAAAAGCTTACAATTCCCACTCTGTCTGCACCGCCGTAAAGGGTTATTTTATCCATGTTGTAAAGCCCCTGCAAAAGGCGTTCTGTAAGCATTTGCTCGTGCTGTCTTATGGCGTTGGGCGTATTTTTGATAACATATCTTACACCCTCTGTAAGCCCTGCTATACCTGCAATGTTAAGTGTTCCGCTTTCAAACCTGTCGGGCAAAAAGTCGGGCTGTTCAGCACTTTCTGAAACCGACCCTGTTCCGCCATACATAATGGGTGAAAGATTTACTTTCGGCGATACATAAAGACCACCTGTACCCGTCGGACCCATAAGCATTTTGTGTCCTGCAAAGGCAAGCATATCTATATTATCCCTTTTTACATCTATATCAAGCACACCTGCACTTTGTGCACCGTCTACCAAAAATGTAATATTACGGCTTTTGGCAAATGCACCTATTTCACTTATGGGATTTACCGTACCCACAACATTTGATGCGTGTGTTACCACAATAAGCTTTGTGTTTGGCTTTACGGCATTTTTTATACTTTCCACCGACACATATCCCGTAGGGTCAGGCTCTGCAACGGTAAAGGAACAACCGCTGTTTGCAACAGGGCGGTATACGGAATTATGCTCCATACCGCTTATTACAATGTGCATTCCAGGTTTTACAAATCCGCCTATTGCTATATTAAGAGCCATAGTGGTGTTAAGCGTGAAAATAATATTTTCTGGCTTTTCAATGTTAAAAAGCTTTGCAATAAGCTCACGGCATTCATATACCTTGTTTCCTGCATTAAGTGACAGCTTGTGGCCGCCTCTTCCTGGATTTGCACTGTATTTGTTAAGCCACATATTGCAGGCGTTTACAACAGCATAAGGTTTTATAAGGGTGGTTGCCGCATTGTCAAGATATATCATAAAAATCTCCTTTAATAAACTACTTCCTCATAAATATTTTCATCCGTTTTTTTATACAGTCCCTTTATATTTACTCCGTATTCTGCGGAGGCTTCTATAATTTCTACAGCCTTTTCAAAACTGTCTACCTCAAGGCAATATGAACAGCTTGCGCCTGAAATTTTCGAAGGTGTGTGCATAACGGTTATCTTTTCCCTGTCATATCTGAACTTGTTTTTCATTCCCGTAGCAAAAGTAATTGAGTTATATACTATATAATACATTCAGACACCTCCCAAGTACATACTCATTTTATAATATGTTTTGGGCGGTTTGTTTGTACCTTTTTGTCGAAGGTGTTTTAATTAATATTATTAAAATATATGCCCCGATAAATAAAATATAAGCAAATATACACAAAAATTTATAAATATACTTGATAAATAAAGGAATTTGTGGTATTATTCTATAATGTATTGGTGTAAGTTTGCGTGTATAAGTGGGTACACGGTTAAATAGGAGGATATTATGATAAACGTAGCAGTATTGGGCTTCGGTACAGTTGGCTCCGGAGTAGTAGAAATTATTAACAACAAAGACTTTTCCAAAAAGACGGGAAAAGACATTAACGTAAAAAAGGTGCTGGACATCCGAACCTTCGAGGACAGCCCTTATAAAGACCTTATAACCGCAGATTTTGACAGTATTTTAAATGATGACGAAATCAGCATTGTTGTGGAAACAATGGGCGGTACCAATCCTGCATACGACTTTACCAAAAAAAGCTTGCTTGCAGGCAAAAGTGTTGTTACCTCCAATAAGGAATTGGTTGCAACACACGGCACAGAGCTTCTTAAAATAGCAAGGGAAAAAGGCGTTTGCTATATGTTTGAAGCAAGTGTTGGCGGTGGTATTCCAATTATCAGACCTTTGGGCAACTGCCTTGCGGCAAATGATATAAACTGGATTATGGGTATCTTAAACGGTACTACAAACTACATCCTTACAAAGATGATTAATGACGGCGAAAGCTTTGAAAACGCCTTGGCTAATGCACAGGCAAAGGGCTATGCGGAAAGAAATCCTGCGGCAGACGTTGAAGGTACAGATGCCTGCAGAAAAATTGCAATTTTAGCTTCACTTGCTTTCGGTAAATTTGTGGACAGCCACGAAATAAAAACAGAGGGTATTACAAATATTTCTTTGGAAGACGTTAAAAATGCACAGAGCATAGGCTACAGCATTAAGCTTATCGGTCAGTGCAAAAAGGTTGGGGAAGAAGTTTTTGCAAAGGTTTCACCTGTTATGCTTCCGCCTTCTAATGCACTTTCAGATGTTGAAGGCGTATTCAACGGTATTCTGGTTAACGGCAGTGCTACAGGTGATGTAATGTTCTACGGCAAGGGCGCAGGTAAAATGCCTACTGCAAGTGCGGTAGTTGCAGACGTTATAGACATCGTTGCCCACAACGGACTTGGTGCTCCGTATTGGGAAGACGGCGGCGTGCTTACAGATGTAAACCCTGATGATACAAAGCTTTATGTACGTGTTATCAGTGATAATGCAAAATCTGCTGTTGCAGACATATTCGGTGATGTAGAAGTTCTTAAGGAAGAAGGCAGTGAATATGCATTCGTATCGGCGGCAGGTAAGGAATGTGAGCTTAACAAAAAGGCAGATGAGCTTAAAGCTAAATTAGGGGCAGATGCTGTTAAGAACACAATTCAGGTAATATTTTAATTTTAATTGAACTGGGGGTAAGGCTGTGGTAACTGTAAGAGTTCCTGCAACAAGTGCAAATATGGGCAGCGGTTTTGACAGTGTCGGCATTGCACTGCAGCTTTATAACACAGTAAGTGCAGAAGAAATCGACAACGGTCTTAAAATAGAGGTTACCGACGAAAGCATTAAGTATATTCCGCTTAATGAACGTAACCTTGTGTACAGAGCCATGATGTCCACCTTTGACCGTATTGGCTACAAGCCAAAGGGTATTCACATAGTGCAGACAAACGATGTGCCTGTAACAAGAGGTATGGGCAGCAGCAGCGCCTGCATTGTAGGCGGTATTATGGCGGCAAATGAAATAGGCAAGGGCAATATGACACAGCAGGATATTATAAATCTTGCGTCATATTTAGAGGGCCATCCTGACAACGTAACCCCTGCGGTAACAGGCGGTATGGCTGTGGCTGTTAAAAACAGGGGTATTAAATATCTTAATTTTCCTGTTGACAACAACAAGCTTTCTTTTGCAGTATATATTCCTAATTTTTCTTTAAGAACAAAGGTTGCACGTGCGGCGTTGCCTGAGCTTTTAAGCTACCGTGACGCAAGCTATAACATAGGCCGTGCGGCATTGCTTACAAGCGCAATGCTTACGGAAAATTACGACCTTCTGGCAACTGCCCTGCAGGACAGACTGCATCAGTATTACCGTAAAAGGTTAATAGGCGGGTCATCAAAAATTTTCTACGAGGCAGAAAAGTGCGGTGCAATAGGCACTTATATAAGCGGCTCAGGGTCGGCACTTGTATCCATTGTCAAAAAGGAAGATGAAGAACGTTTTTATTCACAAATGAATAATTATATAACAAATAATTTCAGAAACTGGCAGTTTAATTATGTACCTGTGGACAACGATGGTGCAAAAATTGAATGCCTATGAGGGAGAGATATAAATGAGTTTAATTGTACAAAAGTTTGGAGGAAGTTCTGTTGCAGATGCACAGAAGGTAGAAAACGTTGCCAGACGTGTAACAGACACCTACAAGGAAGGGAATTCCGTTGTGGTTGTAGTTTCCGCTCAGGGCGATACAACAGACGACTTTTTGGATAAAGCGGCTGAAATCAACGACGCTCCTTCCAAAAGAGAAATGGATGTGCTTTTATCAGCAGGTGAACAGATTTCAATGTCATTGCTTGCTATGGCTATCCAGAAGCTTGGCTACCCTGTAATTTCACTTACAGGCTGGCAGGCAGGTATTAAAACAACAAGTGCTTACAGCGATGCAAGAATCCGCACAATTGATACAGAGCGTTTGGAACGTGAGCTTGATATGAAGCGTATTGTTATTGTTGCAGGCTTCCAGGGTATCAACAAGTATGATGACATCACAACACTTGGTCGTGGCGGCAGTGACACAACAGCAGTTGCGTTGGCGGCGGCTTTGCATGCAGATAAATGCGAAATCTACACAGACGTAGACGGTGTTTACACAGCAGACCCAAGAATAGTTCCCGATGCTAAAAAGCTTACAGACGTTTCTTATGATGAAATGCTTGAGCTTGCAAGCCTTGGTGCAAATGTTCTTCATAACCGTTCAGTAGAGCTTGCACTTAAATACAACGTAAAGCTTGAAGTAAAATCAAGCTTCCAAAGAGTAGACGGTACAGTCGTTAAGGAGGTAAAAAACGTGGAAAAAATGATGGTAAGAGGTGTAGCAAGAGATAATGATGTTGCACGTATTTCAATAGTAGGTATAGACAACACACCCGGTAAGGCATTCAGAGTATTTTCTTTACTTGCAAAGGCAAATGTTAACGTAGATGTTATTTTGCAGTCAATCGGCAGAAACGATACTAAGGACATTTCCTTCACAGTTGCTGAAAAACAGCTTGAAGATGCAGTTAAGGTTATTGAAGAAAATCTTGAAACTATCGGTGCTGAATCTGTAGAATACAACAAGGACGTTTCAAAGGTTTCTATCGTTGGTGCAGGTATGATAAGCACACCCGGAGTTGCTGCAAAAATGTTTGAAGCTTTATATGAAGCTCACATCAACATCAATATGATTTCTACTTCCGAAACAAAGGTTTCTGTACTTATCGACCGTGCTGATGCTGAAAATGCAGTTCGTGCAATTCACGCTAAATTTATGAACAATGAGTCAAGATAAGATAGAGGGCAGAAATCCGGTTACGGAGGCCATAAAGTCAGGTCGAGAAATCGACAAACTGCTTGTTTCCGCAAAGGAAGGCAGTATAAAGAAAATAGTTGCTATGGCAAAGGAACGTGGCATTGTGGTCCAGGAGGTTGTGAAGTCCAAACTTGACGAACTTTCCGACACAGGTGCACATCAGGGTGTTATTGCCCTTGTTGCGGCACACAGCTATGCTACCGTTGAGGATATTTTGAAAATTGCCGAGGATAAGGGTGAAAGTCCGTTTATCATTTTACTTGATGAAATTACAGACCCTCACAACCTTGGCTCAATTCTTCGTACTGCTAATGCAGTAGGTGCTCATGGTGTAATTATTCCAAAACGCAGAAGCGTGGGACTTTCAAGCGTAGTTGCCAAAACATCTGCAGGTGCTTTGGAATACACACCTGTTGCAAGGGTTACAAACCTTGCACAGACCATAGACAGCTTAAAGGAAAAGGGAGTATGGTTTTACGCTACCCATCAGGATGCAAAGCAGTCCTATACAGAAGTGGACTACAAAGGCGGAGTGGGTATTGTTATCGGCAGTGAAGGTCATGGCGTAAGCCGTATTGTTGCCGAAAAGTGCGACTTCCTTATAAGTATCCCTATGAAGGGAGAAATTAACTCTCTTAATGCTTCTGTTGCGGCAGGGGTTATTATGTATGAGGCGTTAAGACAAAGGGGCTAATATAATGAAAGCAGTTATTACAGTAATCGGTAACGATAAAGTTGGTATTATTGCAAAAGTTTCTGCACTACTTTCTGAAAGTAATGTTAACATTCTTGACATTACACAGACTATTATGCAGGATATTTTTACAATGGTAATGATTACAGATGTTTCGGATGTAAACATCAAGTTTACAGACCTTGTTGATAAGCTTGCGGATTTGGGCAAGGATATGGGTTTGGAAATAAGATGTCAGCACGAAGATATCTTTAATTCTATGCACAAAATATAATCATTTGATTTGGGAGTTGCCGATATGATAAATTACAGCGAAATTATGGAAACTATCAAGATGATAAGTGAAGAAAATCTTGATATCCGTACTATTACAATGGGTATTTCCCTTATGGATTGTATAGACAGCGATATAAACAGGCTGTGCGATAATATATATGACAAGATTACCAAAAGTGCCGAGCACCTTGTTTCAACAGGTGAGGATATTGAGCACAAATACGGTATTCCAATTATAAACAAGCGTATTTCCGTTACACCAATTTCTTTGGTGGGCGGTTCATGCAAGAATGCAGATAACTATGTTGAAATAGCAAAGACATTGGATAGAGCCGCAAAAACAACAGGCGTTAACTTTATAGGCGGTTTTTCCGCTTTGGTACAAAAGGGCTACACACCGGGGGACAAAAAGCTTATTCAGTCCATACCTCAGGCCTTGGCGGAAACAGAACGTGTATGTTCTTCCGTTAATGTAGGATCTACAAAGGCGGGTATTGATATGGACGCAGTTTACGAAATGGGTAAAATCATAAAACAGACTGCAGAGCTTACAAAGGACACAAAGGGCTTTGGCTGTGCAAAACTTGTTGTTTTCTGTAACGCAGTAGAGGACAACCCATTTATGGCAGGTGCTTTTCACGGTGTTGGTGAGGCAGACCGCGTTATAAACGTTGGTGTTTCAGGCCCGGGTGTTGTTAAAAAGGCTTTGGAAACTGTTCGCGGTGCAGACTTTAGTGTAGTTGCAGATACAATTAAGAAAACTGCATTTAAAATTACCCGTATGGGTCAGCTTGTGGCTAAAGAAGCGTCGGAAAGACTTAACGTACCCTTCGGTATAGTTGACTTATCCCTTGCACCCACACCTGCAATCGGTGACAGTGTTGCTCACATTCTTGAAGAAATGGGCATTGAAAAATGCGGTACTCACGGTACAACTGCAGCACTTGCACTTTTGAATGATGCAGTTAAAAAGGGCGGTGTTATGGCATCATCTCACGTTGGCGGACTTAGCGGTGCGTTTATCCCTGTTTCAGAAGATGCAGGTATGATAGATGCGGCATCCTGCGGTTGCTTAACACTTGAAAAACTAGAGGCTATGACCTGCGTATGCTCCGTTGGTCTTGATATGATAGCTGTTCCGGGTGATACATCTGCGGAAACTATTACCGCAATTATAGCTGACGAAGCGGCTATCGGTATGATAAACTGTAAAACCACAGCGGTGCGTATTATTCCTGCACCTGGCTGTAAGGTTGGCGATATGGTAGAATTCGGCGGACTTTTAGGTACTGCTCCTGTTATGCCTGTTAACGGCTACGGTAGCTGTGACTTTGTAAAACGTGGCGGCAGAATTCCTGCGCCAATGCACAGCTTAAGAAACTAAATCAGTAAAATATATATGTTTTATGCAACTCATCCCCTTGTTTAATGGGATGGGTTGTTTTATTATCAAACACAAATTTTTCGGCACTCTTTATATATATATATTTAATTATTTATTATATTCTATATATTCTTTATATTCTATATTGTGTTCATTTGTTGTTCAACTGTTGTTCGCTTTGTTGGTTGTCTGTTGGTTGTCTGTTGGTTGCACAGTGCCTTTTTAGCACCTCTAAAGCCTTGATATAATCATCATTTTCCGTTGGTTAATAATTTTTAATAAAGGGAGCATTTAATTTATAAGTATTATAAAGCTTAATAAGGGTGGCTTTCAATGGCGAGGGTTTTGAATGAAGAATTAAGAATGCAGAGTGCAGAGTTATGGAGGAAATGCTTTGCATTTCTTTGAATAAAAAGGGGAATTCGTATTTCTACGGATTCCCATAATTTTTATATTTCGTTATTTATATATATTTCTTCCGTTTCTGTTTGTACCTTTTTTATCCTCTCCTTTATATTTTCAAGTTCATTCATAATATCTGTAAGCTCGTTAAAAAGTTTTGTATACATATCACTTGTTACGTTCATTGTAATTCCTCCTTATAAAATAAAAAGCGTAGCCCCAAAACAGAGACTACGCAAAAAAACGCAGTGACTCTGTTCCTTCAAGTTTTGCTACAAACTTATTTTACACACTAGTAGGGTATGTCGAAACAAGAGTGTACGCTTTTTATAAAGAGCGCACCCCTACTAGTGATTTTTTTAAATTGTATAATCCTAAATACTTATAAGTTTGTAGCAAATATATTATATCAAATTACAAGAAAAAATACAATACCCTTTTCATCAACAAATTTCTACAATATATGACAATAAAAAAAGAAAGATAAAATGTTTCCAACTTAACCATTAACTAATTTATTTCCGCTGTCCGCGAGGGTCGGCAATTCTTAATTGGTAGGGTTCGGCGATTTTCGACGAACCATTTTGTATATTAGCGGTATGTCGCAAGCGCCATACCCTACCAAAAACCTCGAAACGATCTACAATCCCTCACTCTACGGCGTATTTGCTAAAAGGAAAGTGTGTGTCACAGAAAAAAAGAAGAAATCCGCCGAAGCGGATTTCCTCCATAATTCTTCACTCTGCATTCTTCATTCTGCATTAAAAAAAAGACCTCTTTTGAGGTCTTTTTGATTTTAGTACATGCCGCCCATGCCGCCGCCCATACCAGGGTTCATAGCAGGAGCTTCAGGAGCAGGTTTATCTGCAACAAGGCTTTCTGTTGTAAGCACCATAGATGCTACTGAAGCCGCATTCTGCAACGCACTTCTTGTAACCTTAGTTGGGTCTACAATACCTGCTTCAATCATATTCTGATATTTTTCTTCATAAGCGTTAAAGCCTGTGCCAACTTCACTTTCCTTAATTTTAGCTACAATAACAGAGCCCTCTAAACCTGCATTTGCAGCAATTTGTTTAACAGGTTCTTCCAAAGCCTTAAGAACAATAAGCATACCTGTTTTTTCGTCGCCGTTTGCTTTTTCAATAATAGCCTCTACTGCAGGGATAGCATTTACAAATGCTGTACCGCCACCTGCAACAACGCCTTCTTCAACTGCAGCCTTTGTAGCAGCCAAAGCGTCTTCGATACGAAGCTTCTTTTCCTTCATTTCAGTTTCTGTTGCGGCACCAACCTTAATAACTGCAACACCGCCTGAAAGCTTAGCAAGTCTTTCCTGCAATTTTTCTCTGTCGAATTCAGAGGTGCTTGCTTCATATTCTGCTTTAATTGAAGCAACTCTTGCTTTAATAGCATCCTTATCGCCTGCACCGTCAACGATGATAGTGTTTTCCTTACCTACAACTACCTGTCTTGCACGGCCAAGCTGAGTAAGCTGTGTTTCCTTAAGGTCAAGAGCCAATTCTTCAGAAATAACTTCACCGCCTGTAAGGATAGCAATATCCTGAAGCATAGCCTTTCTTCTGTCACCAAAGCCGGGAGCCTTAACAGCAACTGCTGTAAATGTACCACGAAGCTTGTTAACAACCAATGTAGCCAACGCTTCGCCCTCAATATCTTCAGAGATAATAAGCAGCTTTTTACCCTGCTGAACAATCTGTTCCAAAATTGGAAGAATGTCCTGAATGTTTGTAATTTTCTTGTCTGTTATAAGAATGTATGGGTCATCAAGTACAGCTTCCATCTTTTCAGTATCAGTAGCCATGTAAGGTGAAATGTAACCTCTGTCAAACTGCATACCTTCAACAACCTCGCTGTATGTTTCAGCTGTTTTGCCTTCTTCTAATGTGATAACACCGTCGCTTGAAACCTTTTCCATAGCGTCTGCAATAAGGTTACCTACAAATTCGTCAGCGGCAGAAACAGATGCAACCTGTGCAATATCCTTTTTACCGTCAACCTTTTTGCTGTTAGCCTTAATAGCTTCAACAGCAGCTTCAACTGCCTTTGCAATACCCTTTTTAACAACCATAGGGTTTGCGCCAGCGGCTACGTTTTTAAGACCTTCACGAACCAAAGCCTGTGCTAAAAGTGTAGCTGTTGTTGTACCGTCACCTGCAACGTCGTTTGTCTTTGTTGCAACTTCCTTTACAAGCTGTGCACCCATGTTTTCAAATGGGTCTTCAAGTTCAATTTCCTTTGCGATAGTAACACCGTCGTTAGTAATAAGCGGTGCACCGAATTTTTTATCCAAAACCACGTTTCTGCCCTTAGGACCAAGTGTGATTTTTACAGTGTCAGCAAGCTGGTTAACACCGCGTTCCAAAGCCTTTCTGGCTTCTTCTCCGTACAAAATTTCCTTTGCCATTTTAATTTACCTCCAATTATTCAACAATTGCCAAAATGTCCTTCTGGCTTAGAATGATGTATTCGTTTCCGTCAATTTTAACTTCTGTGCCTGCATATTTGCTCATAAGCACCTTGTCGCCAACTTTAACTTCCATAGGGATAGTCTTGCCGTCTTCAACAGCCCCCGGGCCTATTGCCAAAACTTCTGCCATCTGTGGCTTTTCCTTTGCAGTACCTGCAAGGATAATGCCTCCCTTTGTTGTTTCTTCACTTTCGAGCATTTTTATAACTACTCTGTCACCTAATGGTTTAATGTTCATTCTGTGTCTCTCCTTTCAATTATTAGCACTCTAAGTCGCCGAGTGCTAAAACCATGGTTATATAATATCACACTAATAATTTAAATGCAATACCTTTTTTGTAAATAATATGTTAATTATCTAATCTTTTCCAAAAGGCATACCGCATAGGAAGAAATTCCCTCGCCTCTGCCCTCAAAGCCAAGCTTTTCTGTTGTGGTAGCCTTTACACTTACGTTTTCCACATCTGTTTCCAAAGCGTCTGCAATGTTTTTTCTCATTAAATTTATATAGGGTGCAAGCTTTGGCGCCTGTGCCACAACAATGCTGTCTATGTTAATTATAGCATAATTTTCCTTTTTTAATACCTCATTTACCTTTTTAAGTAAAAGTATGCTTGAAATATCTTTGAATTCTGCAGAGCTGTCGGGGAAAAGCTTTCCGATGTCGCCTTTTGAAAGTGCACCCAGTATTGAGTCCATTACAGCGTGCACTAAAACGTCTGCGTCAGAATGTCCAAGCAAGCCTTTTTCATATGGTATTTCTACACCGCCAAGTATAAGCTTTCTGCCTTCTGTAAGCCTGTGTACGTCGTAGCCGTTACCTATTCTCATATGTTGGTCTCCTTTTTTGTAAATGATTATTAATTGTATTAAAAAACAATCCTCCCGTCACGCTAATGCGTGCCACCCTCCTTTACACAAGGAGGGCTTATAAGGCTCCCATGAAAGGCTCCCCTGTGTAAGGGGAGCGAAGTGACTGAGGGGTTGCAAAATTGTCAGTGCTTACCCAAGCGGAATGTGTTATTGTTTTTGAGAGAGTATTGATGACACAAGGTCAATATCCTCCTGCATAGTTACTTTTATGTTTGTGCGGTCGCCCTCTACCATAGCCACCTTTACGCCTATGCTTTCCAAAAGCATACAGTCATCTGTTGCACCCTCTGTATTGCCTTCGGTGTAGGCTTTAATTAAAAGCTCTTTTTCAAAAACCTGAGGTGTCTGTATTGCCCACAAGCCCTCTCGGTTTACTGTGTCGGTTATAATACCATTTTCGTCAACTCTTTTTAGTGTATCTGTTACAGGGCAACCAAGTGCCGCCGCACCTGTTTCCATAGCCTTTTTAACTGTGGCTTCAATATGTACAGGTTTTATGCAGGGGCGTACACCGTCGTGAATTGCCACAATTTCACCCTTTGCTAAGTTAAGACCGTTTCTTACGGAATCTGTACGTGTTGCACCGCCCTTTACAATTTCCGTAACCTTGGATATGTTAAAAGCCTTTGCAATATCCCACATTATAAGAATGTCCTCTTCCTTAGTGACAATAATAATTTCGTCAATTATATCCGTATTTTCAAAAGCATTAAGAGTATGTGCAATAACAGGCATATCGTTAATTTCCACAAGCTGTTTTCTTTTTGATATTTTCATTCTTGTTCCGCTTCCTGCCGCAACAATAATTGCGGATACAGTTTGCCTTTTCTTTGAAAAATTAAACAAGCTTTTCACCTCTTTTAAAAAACTGTTAATACACTGAAAGGTGCAATTCATTAAGTTAACTCATTTTACCATATTTTAAATAAAGTAGCAATACATATTTTAATTTGTTAAACCCAAAATAAAACAGAGGTGATTTATTTTGGCAATATCATTTATCCGAACGGTAATTTTATATTTATTGGTAATAACAGGTTTAAGAATTATGGGCAAAAGGCAGATAGGGGAAATGCAACCCTCAGAACTTGTTGTGGCAATTATGATATCCGACCTTGCCACCATACCTATGCAGGATGTGGGGATACCTCTTATGTCGGGAATTATACCTATATTTACGCTTATTGTTATGGAAATATTATTATCTCAGCTTTCACTTAAAAACAAAAAATTTCGCAGATTAATGACGGGCAAGCCAAATGTAGTTATTCACAACGGCAAGATTTTAAAAAACGAAATGAAGAAAATCCGCTTTAATATGGACGACCTAAACGAGCAACTGCGTATTCAGGGTTATACGGGAATCAGTGACATTAATTTCGCAATTTTAGAAACCAACGGACAATTAAGCATTATACCAAAGCCCAAAAAAAGCCAGGCAACTGTGGAGGATGTTGAAAATATTACGGATAACAAGGGGAAAAAGAAATGAAATCGGTAATATGTGCATTGTTAATATTCATATTTATAATTGTAACCGGTGTTTCGTCAATTATTTATGTAAATAAGTGTATTGATGAAATGTTGCAGTTTGTTTACAAAAATGAAAGTTATTTTTCAAATTCAATGTGGGAGGAGGCGGAAAAGGAAATAATAAAAATTGAGGAATTATGGGCGAAAAAACGTCCTGTTCTGTCGGCTTTTTTAAACCATACAATAACAGACGAGGTTGACACAGCCGTTGCAAAACTGAAAAATGCAGTAAAAATGCGTAGAAATGATGACTTTTATTATGAATGTGATAACTTAAAGCTTGTGCTTTTAAACATCAGGGAACAGCAGAAAATAAGCATCGAAAACATATTTTGAGTTTGTAAACATTGTGTAAATTTCAAACGAATTGTTACAAAACTATTGCAATTTTGAAAAAAATGTAATATAATTGTTATGTCCTGAATTATATTCAGCCGAAGGAGTGTAACCATACTTTGCCTTAAACAGCGCAATTTTGGTATCTTTCGGTAAACTTTGAGGTGATAAATTGAAGTATAGTTTAAAAACAGGGCGTTTGAAATTTGAGTCGGCGGATTTTAAAATTACCAAATCCCGCGCTCAAAAGACAAGAAGAAAGGTTAAAATGCCTTTACTTCGGATAGAACGTCCCGTTTCAGACGAGAAAACAATTGATTCATTGAATAAGCAGTTAAGCAGGCACGTAATTACATTTGACAAAAAGAAACAATGCAGTTCAATAGTCAGACTACTGACCGGTAGAGAGCTATATATTAAATTCAAAAGGACAATGGTACAGGCTACCGCTATTTTTATGATGCTCATACTGGTATATGGGTCTGTTGCTTCTATGAATCTTACATTTGCAAAACAGGTTATCGCAAACGGTACACCTGTCGGCATAGTTGCAGATGTTGACGAATTTGAAAAAAAGGTAACTGAGCTTGAGGCTGAACTTGAAGTTTTATCCGAGGGTGATTTTACCGAACAGGCAGACCTTGTTTACATTACAAGGCTTTGTCATCAGAATGATATTACCCCTGATGATGAAATTATGCAGAATATGATGGCAACTTATGACGAAACATCTCCTGCATATGCACTTTATATTGACGGTGTTCTGGTTTGTGCAACCAAGGAACAGCAAGAACTTGCTTCTGTTCTTGAAGAGTACAAAAATGAATATGTTGTTGATATTCCCGGTGCGGTTATGGGATTTTATCAGGATGTTGAAATTAAAAATGAATATGTCCCCGTTGCTTACCTTTGTTCAAAAGAGGCTGTTTATGCCGCTATTACAAAAACAGAGGCAGAACAGATTGAATATGTTGTACAGCCTAACGATACAATGTGGGATATCGCAATGAAAAACGATATGTCCGTTGACGAAATTATGGAGCTTAACCCTGATATGACCGACCTTATAAAGGAAGGGGATATCTTAAATCTTAATGAAACAGAACCGCTTCTTCAGGTTAAGGCAACATATACCGAAACTGTTGAAAAGCCTATACCTTATGAGGAAGAAATTGTTTATGACGACTCTATGAGAAAAGGCTTAAGACAGGTAGTTATACAGGGTGTTGACGGCAGCAAAACAGTTACTCAGGAGGTCGTTGTTGTTAACGGCAAACAGGTTGAGGTTAATGTTTTAAGCGAAACTGTAATTTATGAAGCTGTAAAGGGTAAAGTAAAAGTAGGTACAAAAATTGTATCAGGTGTTGGTACAGGTTCCTTTACAAGACCTACCTATGGTACTATTACGGCACGTTACGGCTCCGGTGGTTCAAGATGGTCCTCCGGCAGACATACAGGCCTTGATATTGCAAATTCCAAAGGAACGTCAATTGTAGCTGCAGACGCGGGCAGAGTATCATTTGCAGGCTGGAAGGGTAGCTACGGCTATACTGTTATAATTAACCACGGTAACGGTTACGAAACATATTACGCACATTGCAGTAAGCTTTTGGTAAGCGTTGGTGAAACAGTAAGCAGAGGTGACCTTATTGCCAGAATGGGCAGCACCGGTAACAGTACAGGTTCACACTGTCATTTTGAAATAAGATATAACGGTGTAACAAAAAATCCGGAAAATTATCTTAGATAAAAGGAGTTAGAGTATTGTTATGGAAAAGACAATTTTAATTGTTGATGATGAAGAACCAATAGTTGACATACTCAGATTTAATCTTAAAAAAGAAGGATATAATGTTTTAGAAGCCTATGACGGCGAAGCGGCGTTAAATATTGCACTGGAAAAAAATCCGGACCTTATTTTGCTTGATGTAATGCTTCCTAAAATGGATGGCTTTACAGTTTGTCGTAAGCTCAGAGAACGCATATCCACACCTATTTTAATGATTACGGCACGAGAGGAAGAGGTAGACAAGGTTTTAGGGCTTGCTCTCGGTGCTGATGACTACATAACCAAGCCGTTTTCTATAAGAGAGCTTATGGCAAGGGTTCAGGCGAACTTACGACGCGGAAGTAAGGATTTTAACTACATTAATGTTGATGCGGATAACACAAGTATGAAGCACGGTGCTCTTACTATCAACATCGATAAATATGAAGTAAGGAAGAACGATAAAATTATCGACCTTACACTCCGTGAGTTTGAGCTTTTAAAGTTTTTGTCACTGCAGCCTGAAAAGATATATTCAAGAGAAGCTTTGCTTGAAAAGGTATGGGGTTATGAATACTACGGTGATGTTCGCACAGTTGATGTTACGGTAAGACGTCTTCGTGAAAAAATTGAGGATGACCCTTCAAACCCAAAGTTTGTTGTAACAAGACGTGGTGTAGGATATTATTTTGCAAAACAGGCTTAAGTTTCTGTTGACAAAATTGCGGATTTTATATATAATACATTTATAGACTTTTTTTGGAGGTTATACATATGAGAGAAAAGATAGGTGCTTTAATACAGTTTTTGGCTGTTGTAATAGCGTTTGCAATGTTGTTTGCCGGTATCGGCGGTGCTTATAACACATTTTTCAAGGGCGTAGGCGATGTGGCAATGTGGACAACAATTTTCATTGGTATTGCAGCTGTTGGCTTGGCTATCGGTATCATCGGTGTAATAATTGGAAATCTTTTAAAGAAATAAAATTTAAAGGCTGTTGCTTAAAGCAACAGCCTTTTTTGTGTAATATTTAAAAATCAATAATCTTTATCTTTCACTAGTTTTTTCACTGCCTTAAAGGCTTCTTTTTCACCCTGTTTGTCTAAAATTACAAGTATTTCGTGTAATTTGGCTGCAGTTTCGGGATGCATAATATTCTTTGCATTTCCTCTGTTAAAATATTCCAATGGGTGATGGTTGCTGTAATTTTTACCCTGATAAATTTTACTTGCGGCAACACGGTCACAAAACATTTCCGCCAGATATTTTGCAGGCATTTTAACGGGACTTACAAGCTTTGTTTTTGGGTTATAATCAGTCCAGTATTCAAAGTGGTGACGGTTTCTGCCCTTGTGGTGCATCCACGCAAGAGAATATCCGTACTCTGCACGTTCACCCTCGTTGGGACTTTTTGTGCCTGTGTAGTATTTTATACCCTGCTTAAATTCCGTAGGGGAATATTTGGATATATCGTGAAAAAGCCCCTGCCAAAGTATCCCTGACTTTGCACAATGCCTTATAACCGCATGGCGGTGATTTGTAATTGTAATTAAATGACCAAAAAATTTTTTCATTTTATATCTTCCTTATAAATAACTGCAAGGGTTTTTATTCCCTTGCAGTTTTTCTAATTAAGAATTAAGAATGAAGAGTGCAGAATTAATGACAGCAAGCTTTGCTTGCTTTTGAATTAAAAAAAGCAAAGCATTTTTACCATAATTCTGCATTCCGCGTTCTGCATTCTGCATTAATTTAGCTTTTATTTAACTTTTATACCCATTTTTATTTAAAGACTGCCACTTCCATGTGTCATTACACATATCTTCCAAAGTCTTTTTTGCTTCAAAGCCAAGCTCTGCTTTAGCCTTTGCAGGGTCTGCATAGCATACTGCAATGTCACCCGGGCGTCTGTCAACAATTTTGTAGTTGATGTCGTGTCCGCAGGCTTTGCCGAATGCTTTTACCATATCAAGCACGGAGTAGCCGTTGCCTGTACCTACGTTGTAAGTAAGTACGCCCTGTTTTACAGCAATCTTTTCAACGGATTTTACGTGAGCATCAGCAAGGTCAACAACGTGTATGTAGTCACGTACGCCTGTGCCGTCAGGTGTGTCATAGTCATCACCGAATACTGACAAGCATTCAAGTGTACCAATTGCAACACGTGAAATGTAAGGTACAAGGTTGTTTGGAATACCGTTAGGGTCTTCACCCATTGTACCGCTTGCGTGTGCACCAACAGGGTTGAAGTAACGTAGAATTACGATGTCCCATTCGTTGTCTGAAACGTAAATGTCACGCAAAATTTCTTCTATAAACAGCTTTGTTCTGCCGTATGGGTTTGTAGCATGTAGTGGGAAGTCCTCAGTAATTGGCACTGTTGCAGGGTCACCGTAAACAGTTGCAGAAGAACTGAATACAATTTTCTTAACATTGTGCTTTGACATAATGTCGCAAAGGTTAAGTGTACCTGTAATGTTGTTGTGGTAATATCTTATAGGAATAGAAACACTTTCGCCCACAGCCTTAAGACCTGCAAAGTGAATAACCGCATCTATTTCATTTTCTTCAAAAACTTTTTCCGTAGCGTCGTAGTCAAGCAAATCTACTTCATAAAATTTAAAGTCCTTGCCTGTAATCTTTTTAACTCTGTTTAAAGATTCTACACAGCTGTTGTCAAGGTTGTCAAGTACAACAATGTTGTGACCTGCTTCCAAAAGCTGTACACAAGTATGGCTGCCTATGTAGCCGGCACCCCCTGTAACTAAAATGTTCATCTCATACTCCTCCCTATCACAATTATGGGTTAATTATATACCAAAAATAAGGTATTGTAAATGAAATTAATAAAAAAATTCAACATATATTTTTGCAACAGTACTAAAAATTTACATTTTTTTAATAAATTCGCAAAAAACTATTGCTTTTTTCCTTGTAATGGTGTATAATACTAACTTGTAATAACTCTGGAGAGTCTCTTTTTGAGCGCCGAAGGTGTAAGGCAGCTGATGAAGCTGTCGATCTCTCAGGCAAAAGGACAGAGCTTTATAAGCAGATTTGCTTTCTCCGGTTATTGAATTCGGAGAAAGCTTTTTTTATCTTCCGAGTTCGAAAAATTATTTTTTGGTGTCTGCATATGCGGACAGAAAGGGAGGAAAGGTATGAGTTTTAGCGAAATTCTTACGAAAATTGACGACTGGGTATGGGGCATACCACTAATTGCCATGATTATGATTGTTGGCTTGTTGCTTACACTAAGAAGCAGAGGCGTACAGTTTTTACATCTTGGCAAGGCATTAAAGTTTATGTTTAAAGATGAAGAAGGCGGAGTAGGTGAAGTTTCAAGCTTCGGTGCTCTTTGTACAGCACTTTCCGCTACAATAGGTACAGGTAACATCGTCGGTGTTGCTACTGCTGTTTGTGCAGGTGGTCCGGGTGCACTTTTCTGGATGGAAGTTGCGGCTTTGCTTGGTATGGCTACAAAATATGCCGAAGGTCTTTTGGCTGTTAAGTACAGAGAAGTTGGTGAAGACGGCAAAATTCTTGGCGGACCTTTCTATTACATAGAAAAAGGTCTTGGTAAAGGCTGGAAATGGCTTGCGGTATTGTTTGCAATCTTTGGCTTGCTTGCAGGTCTTTTGGGTATAGGTACTATTACTCAGGTTAACGGTATTGCTTCTGCAGTACAGAACTTCTTTGACCCTGCAAAAGCAAGTACAGTTTCACTATTTGGTAATGCATATCCTACAGCTACAGTTATTGCAGGTATTATTGTTACAATCTGTGTAGCGTTGGTTATTATCGGCGGACTTAAGAGAATTGCAAAGGTTTCTGAAATTGTAGTTCCTTTTATGGCTATACTTTACGTATTATGCGGTCTTACAATTATAATCTGCAACATTACAAGAGTTCCGGAAGCAATTGGTATAATAGTAAAGGGTGCATTTAACCCACAGGCTGTAACAGGCGGTGTTGTAGGTACAATGTTTATTGCTATGCAAAAGGGTGTTGCAAGAGGTATTTTCTCTAACGAATCAGGTCTTGGTTCTGCACCAATTGCTGCAGCTGCAGCAAGAACAAGTGAACCTGTCCGCCAGGGTCTTGTTTGTATGACAGGTACTTTTATCGATACAATCATCGTTTGCTCAATGACAGGTCTTGCAATTGTTCTTACAGGTGCGTGGGAAACAGGCTTGGAGGGTGCGGCAGTTACATCTTACGCATTCCACCACGGTTTGTGGTTCTTGCCTGAAAGTGTTTCCACATTTATGCTTATGGTATGTCTTGCATTCTTTGCATTTACAACTATTCTTGGTTGGGACTACTATTCAGAAAGATGCTTACAGTACCTTGTTGGTGATAAAAAAGGCGTATTGATGGGATACAAAGTTTTATACATACTTGCAGTATTCATCGGCCCATACCTAACAGTTTCTGAAGTATGGACACTTGCAGATATTGTAAACGGCTTAATGGCGTTCCCGAACGTTATTGCACTTATACTTCTTAGCGGCGTTGTTGCAAGGGAAACAAAGGACTACATTGTCAGATACAAATCTAACATCGTAAAATAATAAGTGATGTAAAAGTATATAATGAAGAATTAAGAATGAAGAATGCAGAGTTATTGATGAAATGCTCTGCATTTCTTTTTTCTTATAGGAAATTACTACTTTTTTATATAAAAATATAGAAGCCACTTGTGATGGCTCCTAAAAAACGATTATTTAATTAAATTTTTAACAACTCAAAAAATATTCCTCCAAGCTCACGTATATAAAAAGTAGGCAACAGGGTTATAAGGGTGTTGGAGGATACGCTGTAGCTTTCCATATTAAGGTCTTTGGCAATCTGTGCCGCCCTGTACTGATGAAATTCGCTTGTTATAATTGTTATTGCCTTGGGTAAGCCTTCACGTTCAATAATTTCTTTGGAATACATAAGGTTTTCTTTTGTGGATGAGGATTTATCCTCTATATAAAGCTTTTTTTCGTCTATACCCTTTGCAACAAGCCATTTGTACATACATAAAGCTTCGCTTTCCGGCTCGTCGGGACCTTGACCCCCTGACAGTATACACTTTGCATCGGGGTTTTCAACTAAATATGTATATGCCGCATCAAGCCTTTCCCTTAGCATACGGCTTGGACCTGTGGTTTTTACCTGACAGCCTAAAACAATCACCGTAGTTTCCTTAGTAGGATGGTTATCCGCCGCCCTTGTCATCTTTACGGTTGCCCATATTATAAATATCACAACAACACAAAGGGCTATACACAAAATACTTAAAAATATTTTTCCTGACCTGCTTTTGCTTATTTTTTTAATTTTGCTGTTTGCTTTTTCAAAGAATATTCCGTAGAAAGTAATAAGGGCAGATATAACTAAGCCCACTGCATTACCTGCATTTAATATTCCTATAAAAAATAAAGGGCACAAAAACAGTATAAATAATCCCAAACCAAGCAATAAAATTAATGCTCTTAGAATTTTCATATCCGTCACATCCTGTTTTTAATTAATTCAAGATATTTTCTGTAAAGCGGACGTTGGGTGTTTCCCGGTCTTTCGGGGAACATTTTTGAAGGTGCCTCATCAACAGGTACCCACAATGCTTCATCTATTTCCTGAGAAAGCTTAAAATCTGCTTTTTTTACAAAGCCCACAAATCCGTGCATTAACTGCTCGCGCTTTTGAAACCAGTATGTACCTGCATATTCAAGCCGTTCTGCCCTTAAGCCAAGCTCCTCTGCAATTTCACGAATTGCCGTTTCCTCCGCATTTTCACCCGGCTTTATGTAGCCTGCAACGTATGTCCAGTGGTCGCTTGAAAGATAGCTTTGCTTTAACATTGCTATTTCGTTATATTCATTTGCAACCAAAATTATAACACAGCTTGCAAAGGTGTCAAACCAATATTTCTGGCAAGCCTCGCAGTAGGGCACATTTCCATCATCGCCTGCAGGCTTGTCAACTAATTTTTCCCCACATTCGGGGCAGTATTTGTAGTGCATAATTAATCCTCCTGTTTTGAAGTTTATTTGCCTTCAGGCAAACTTAATTGGAAAGCGTAAGCAAAGCTACGCTTTCAACGTGTTTTTATTTATCCCAACTCATGTTTTATCTATCTTCCTCAAACACAACAGAAGATTGGTATTTATTTTGACTTATTTCACTCTTTGCTTTTATGACTTTTCCAGATCAATATCATAAATATTAGCAACAGCTATTGCATAATAAATAACATCCCACAATTCTTCATCTATTGTTCCTTGTTATTTGTCTTGGCGGTGTTAATTGATTTTACAAGCATTCGTCTTATAACACCGCATTCTTGTAAAAGTTCCTTCGCAGTTTCTTCTGTTAAACTGTTTGAGCCAAGAAGTATTTCTACCCAATATTCGGTTTCAACACACTCTTTTAAAGCGATGTGAAATTTATTGATAAAATCTGCTTTGCTTGATGCGTAGTTTGCTTCATGAATGTTAGCACCAATTGATGTGGCACTTCGAATAATTTGGTTAACAAGAACACCTCTGCCTTTTCTTGTGTCAATTGTATCGCAAACTGATATGATTTTAAGTGCAAGATCTTTTGCTCTTGTGCGAAGTTCTGAATCTTTCATTATTTTTCTCCTCTTGGTGAAGTTTTTGCTTTGCAAAAGTGAAGTTGCTTATGCAGTGAAGTTTTGTTCTGACGAACAAAGTGAAGTTAAGTTTGCCTTCATACTTCGCCGATAGGCGAAACTTCACTACGAAGTAACTTCACTCAATTTATTGAACTTCACTTGCCGTCAGGCAAACTTAGTTTGATTTACCAAAACTCCTTTGCCTTTTTTCATATCAATGGTATCACAAACAGAAATGACTTTAAGTGCAAGATCTTTTGCTCTTGCGCGAAGTTCTGAATCTTTCATTATTTTTCTCCTCTTGGTGAAGTTTTTGCCTTGCAAAAGTGAAGTTGCTTATGCAGTGAAGTTTTGTTCTGACGAACAAAGTGAAGTTAAGTTTGCCTTCATACTTCGCCGATAGGCGAAACTTCACTACGAAGTAACTTCACTCAATTTATTGAACTTTACTTGCCGTCAGGCAAACTTAGTTGTTGAAAGCGTAAGCAAAGCTACGCTTTCAACATGGCTTGTCCTCGGAAACATATCAACGGGATAAACCGTATCAGCCTTATATCCGTAGCCGTCAAGGATTTTCAAATCACGTGCAAGTGTTGCGGGGTTGCAGGAAACGTAAACCACTTTTTTTGGTGAAATTTCGTCTATTGCTTTTAAAAGCTTTTCGTCACAGCCCTTACGTGGTGGGTCTATAATTATAACGTCTGCATCCTTAAAGTTTTCTGCCAAATCCTCGGAGCTTCCAACGTAAAAATTTGCATTTTTAATGCCGTTTAGCATTGCATTTCTCTTTGCATTTTCAATTGCTTCGGGCACAATTTCAACACCAGTTACAGATTCAGCCATATCTGCAAGATAAAGTCCGATTGTACCAATTCCGCAGTACAAATCCAAAACCTTTTCCGTACCCTTAAGGTCTGCAAGCTCTTTTACTTTGTCGTATAAAACCTTTGTCTGTTCGGGGTTTATCTGAAAAAATGACTGGGGTGAAATTTCAAAATACAAATCGCCTATTTTGTCCGTAACCGTGTTTTCACCGTTAAGCAAAATATTTTCCTTACCCAAAATTACATTTGTGTTTTTTGAATTAATGTTTTGAATTACTGAAATATCCTCACCAAATTCTGCTTTTAACATACTTACAAGTGATTCTGCATTTTTAAGGTCCTTTGACGCTGTTACAATGCACACCATCATTTGATTTGTAAGAGTACACCTTGTAAAAATGTGTCGAATCATACCCTTGCCTGTTTCCTCGTTGTATGGCTTTACGTGAGAGTCTGTCATAAACTGCTTTACAATTGCAATTACTCTGTTTGACTTTTCGTGCTGTATAAGGCAGTTGTCAACAGGTATAACCCTGTGACTTCTCGGTGCATAAAAGCCTATGCCGTCCTGTGTTACAGGAAATTGTGACTTGTTGCGGTAGTGCATTTTTGTACTGCCCAAAGTATCCGCAACAGCTATATTAAGACCGCCTATACGCTGTATGCAGTCTTTAACCTTATTTGTTTTGTTATGAAGCTCCATTTCGTAGGTGCAGTGGTGGTAGTCACAGCCTCCGCACTGATAAAAAACAGGGCATTTTGGCTTTATTCTCTGTGGTGACGGATTTATAATATTTACTAATTTGCCGAATGCGTAGTTTTTAAGGACTTTTACTATTAAAACTTCAACAGTTTCACCCATAAGTGCGTAGGGTATAAATACCGCAAAGCCGTCAATTTTTCCTATGCCCTCGCCCTTTTCACCTACGCCGGTTATTTCCGTAATGTAGGTTTTATTTTTTTCTATCATACAATTTCTCCCGTCATAAATTCGTCTTTGTAGCCTGTAAGCTTAACCTGTATCATTTCGCCCTCGCTACTTTCACCCTTAGTAAAAACCTGAATGAAGTTTGAGGTATGTCCCTCCCACAAGCCGTCTTTTGTTTGACGTTCCGTAAGAATGGTAACGGTTTTACCAATATATTTTTCAAAAAATTCTTTTTTAAGGACTTTGCCTGTTTCAATCATTTTTTCACAGCGGATATTTTTAATGTTTTCATCCACCTGATTTTCCATTTTGTCCGCAACTGTACCCTTACGGCGTGAGTAAGGGAAGACGTGAATCTGGCTAAAGCCCACTTCCTTAACTGTGTTTCTGCTTTCTTCAAATTCTTCTTCCGTTTCACTGGGAAAGCCTACCATAACGTCTGTTGTAAGTGCACAGTCAGAAAAAGCATTTTGAAGCATTTTAGCTGCATTTAAATATTCCTCTGCTGAGTAGTGACGCTTCATACGTTCCAAAACCGTTGTTGAACCGCTTTGCAAAGCAAGGTGAAAATGGTGACAAAAGTTAGGTAGCTTTTTGGTACGCTCAATAAATTCATCAGTAACTAAATTAGGCTCAAGCGAACCAAGGCGTACACGCTCAATGCCCTCAACGGAGCATACTGCCTCAATTACTTCTATTAAACTGCTGTTTGTATCCACACCGTACATTGCAAGGTTTATACCTACAAGTACAATTTCCTTGTATCCGTTTTTGGCAAGTTCATGCACTTCCGAAAGTGTAGATTCTATTGTCTTTGAACGCAAAGGGCCTCTTGCAAATGGAATAATGCAGTAGGTGCAGAAGTTTCTGCAACCGTCCTGAATTTTGAGAGTTGCTCGTGTGCGGCTTTGGTGGGTGGATTTTAAATCCTCAAAAACCTTTGGTATTTCTGACTTTACATAGGTTTTGCGGTTACCCTCAAAGCTTTCCACATATTCCACAATCTTTGTGCGGTCCGTTGTGCCCATAATTATGTCAATATCCTCAATTTTTGCAACCTCATCGGGCGAAACCTGTGAATAACAGCCTACAACCGCAACAATGCTTTTGGGATTTTTCTTTTTTGCACGGCGTATCATCTGTCGTGATTTACGGTCACTCATCGCAGTTACTGTGCAGGTGTTTATAACAAACACATCTGCGTCCTCACTTTCCGTAACCTCGTAGCCCGCATTTTCAAAAAGCCCCTTCATAGCCTCTGTTTCATATAAATTAACCTTGCAACCAAGGGTTAAAAACTTAACTTTTTTCATACTTTTACCTCGAAAAATAAATATATTGTTATTTTAACACATTTTATACGGTTTCTCAATATTATTTTGAAAGAAATTATTTCATTTATAAATTGACATAATTTCAAAAAAAGTGTATTATATATATAAATAAAATTCAGGAGGAATTAATTATGAAATCATTTAACATTATGTTGGACTCAATCAACAAGGTAAAAGCATTTGTAAACATCGTTGCAAAATGTGACAGCGATGTAGACCTTACATCAGGCAGATACGTAGTAGACGCAAAGTCTATTATGGGTATTTTCTCTTTGGATTTGTCAAAGCCTATCAAACTTGATATTCACGGTGATGATGATGCATTTGTAGAAGAAATAAAGGAATTTATTGTTTGAGGAATGTAAAAATGCTCCGGAATGCAAATGGCAAATAGTGAATTGTTAGAAATTGTATTTTGGATTGTAATGTATTGGTATTGAATAATGTTGAAAAACCGAATTTTTTCGGTTTTTCTTTTTTGCCATTTGCTATAAACAAACTTCACCCTCGACGTACCTTTGTACGCCTTCGGGTAACCCTTCGGTTCAGTTTGTTTATTCCAAAACATTTTTCCTATTCCTTTCGGAATGTAAAAATAGCGCCCAAAGCAAGTTTGTATAATGCAGAATTAAGAATTAAGAATGCAGAGTTATTGTTGAAATGCTCTGCATTTCTTTTTTTAAAAAAGGAACACAGCGTGTTTCCGCCATAATTCTGCACTCTGCGCTTTGCATTCTTCATTAAAAAAGCCTTTGCTTTTTTGTTGACACTTTCTGCGCTTTGTGGTACAATATTTAATGGTTTAAACTAATGTTTCGGAAGGAGATTATTATGAAATATTGTCTTAAAAATGCCATTGTATATACAAAAGACGGTTTTTTGAAAGCGAATGTTAATATTTCTGACGGACGTATAGTATCTGTTGACGACAGCACTTTGGAGGGCGGTCGTGTTTTTGAATTTGAAAACTTATATATATTTCCCGGTTTTTCGGATGTTCATGTACATTTAAGAGAACCGGGTTTTTCATATAAAGAAACTATGAAGACGGGCACAAAGGCATGTGCAAGGGGCGGTTATACAAACGTATGCTCCATGCCTAATTTAAAGCCTGTTCCCGATAGCTTTGAAAATTTAAAGGAGCAGCTTGATATTATTGAAAAGGACGCCTGCATCAATGTGTACCCCTTCGGTGCAATAACTGTTGAGGAAAAGGGCGAAACTCTTGCAGATATGGACGCTATGGCACCGTATGCAATAGGTTTTTCCGACGACGGCAGGGGTGTGCAGTGTGAAGATATGATGCTTCGCGCTATGGAAATTGCCAAAAAGCATGACAAAATAATTTCCGCACATTGTGAGGATAACAGCTTGCTTTTCGGTGGCTACATCCATGACGGTGAATATGCAAGGAAAAACGGCCACAAGGGTATATGCTCGGAAAGTGAATGGGGGCCAATTAAAAGAGATGTGGAGCTTGTTAAAAGAAAGGGCTGTAAATATCACGTTTGCCACATTTCCGCAAAGGAAAGTGTTGAAATTATAAGAAATGCAAAAAAAGAGGGCGTGAATATAACCTGTGAAACTGCTCCTCATTACCTTGTAATGAATGATATGATGATAGGTGAGGAAGGTCGATTTAAAATGAACCCTCCAATCAGAGGTGAGGAAGACAGACTTGCTTTGGTGGAAGGCTTACTTGACGGCACAATAGATATGATTGCCACCGACCACGCACCACATTCCGCAGAGGAAAAGACAAAAGGTCTTAAAGACAGTATGATGGGTGTTGTGGGTATTGAAACTGCATTTGCAACAATGTATACAAACTTTGTTAAAACAGGTAAATTAAGTTTGGAAAGGTTAATGGTGCTATTCCACGGCAATGCGAAAAAACGCTTTGGCATAGGTACTGATATTAAAGCAGGAGAGGTTGCAAACCTTACTGTGTTTAACCTTGATGAAGAATATACTGTTAACCCTGACGAGTTTGAGTCTATGGGTAAGTTTACCCCACTTGAGGGAACAAAGGTATATGGTCGCTGTAAGATGACAATGTGTAATGGTGAGATAGTCTGGGAGGAAAAGTAATGAAACAAAGCTACTTTGAAATATTATCAAATAAAAATATTGCTGAAAATGTTTATGAAATGGTGCTTTTAGGGGATACCTCCCACATTAGTGCATCAGGTCAGTTTGTAAACATAAAGCTTGAAGGTATGTTTTTACGCAGACCCATTTCCGTATGTGATTATGACGAAAAGACATTAACACTTATCTACAAGGCTGTAGGTAAGGGTACGGAAGCTATGTCTAAAATGGAAAGTGGTGTTAAGCTTGACATTTTAACAGGTCTTGGTAATGGTTATGACCTTTCGCTTAGCGGGGACAAGCCTATGCTAATAGGTGGCGGTGCAGGTGTTCCGCCAATGTACAACCTTGCTAAAAAGCTTATTGCAATGGGAAAAGACGTTACAGTTGTGCTTGGGTTTAACAAAGCAAGTGAAATTTTTTATAAAGACGAATTTGAAAAAATCGGTGCAAAGGTTGTAATTACAACAGTTGACGGCAGTGTGGGTGTTAAAGGCTTTGTAACCGATGCTTTTGCTGACGTTGAATATACATATTTCTACGTTTGCGGTCCTGAACCTATGCTTAAGGCTGTTTATAACGGCACATCAACATCAGGTCAGTTCAGCTTTGAAGAACGTATGGGTTGTGGCTTTGGTGCTTGTATGGGTTGCTCATGCAAAACAAAGTACGGTAACAAGAGAATTTGTAAAGACGGCCCTGTGCTTTTGAAGGAGGAGATTATATGGTAGACACAAAAGTAACTTTAAGCGGACTTCAGCTTGACAATCCTGTAATCCCTGCCAGCGGTACATTCGGCTACGGTTACGAATTTGCAGAGCTTTACGACATAAATGTACTTGGTACATTTTCATTTAAGGGTACTACAAAGGATGCCCGCTTCGGTAACCCTACACCAAGAATTGCAGAATGCGACAGCGGTATGATAAATTCCGTAGGTCTTCAAAACCCTGGTGTTGAAAAGGTTATTTCCGAGGAACTTCCAAAGCTTAAAAAATGCTTTAACAAAAAGGTTATAGCTAACGTAAGCGGTTTTTCAATTGAAGAATATGCCTACACCTGCGAAAAGCTTGATAAGGAAGACCAGGTAGGTATTTTAGAGGTTAATGTAAGCTGTCCTAATGTTCACAACGGTGGCATGAGCTTCGGCACACTTCCTGAAAGTGCCGCAGAGGTTACAAAGGCTGTAAAGGCAGTTACAAAAAAGCCTGTTTATATTAAACTAAGCCCTAACGTTACGGATATTGTGTCAATTGCAAAGGCGTGCGAGGATGCAGGTGCAGACGGCATAAGCCTTATAAACACACTTTTGGGTATGCGAATTGACTTGAAGAGCAAAAAGCCTGTAATTGCCAACAAAATGGGAGGTTTTTCAGGTAGTGCAATTAAGCCTGTGGCTATTCGTATGGTATATCAGGTTTATGAAGCTGTAAAGATACCTATTATCGGTATGGGCGGTATTTCAACTGCAGAGGATGTAATTGAAATGATGCTTGCAGGTGCAACAGGTGTACAGGTAGGTGCGGCTAACCTTGTTAACCCATACTGCTGTAAGGAAATTGTTGAAAGTTTGCCTGCAGTAATGGAAAAGTATAAAATAAATAGTTTAAAAGATATAATCGGAGGTGCACACTAATGGGTAAAGACGTAATTATCGCTTGTGATTTTAACAGTAAGGAACAGGTTTT
>CAZNKU010000009.1:28451-42869 GCA_964573775.1 uncultured Clostridiaceae bacterium
GCTGTTCTATGCAGAAGGTCCTGAAATTGCAAGAGAAATTAAGGCAAGAGGCCACAAGATCTTCCTTGACCTTAAGCTTTGCGACATTCCCAACACAGTTAAAAAGTCTATGAATGTTTTATCAAGACTTGATGTTGATATGTGTAATTTGCACGCATTCGGCACAAAGGCTATGATGGAGGCGGCATTGGAAGGACTGGTACGTGAAGACGGTACAAGACCTATTCTTATTGCCGTAACACAGCTTACTTCCACAAGTGAAGAAAGAATGAGAGAAGACCAGCTTATTAATGAACCTCTTGACAAGGTTGTTATGCACTATGCTAAATGTGCGGCAGACTGCGGACTTGACGGAGTAGTGTGCTCACCTCTTGAGGCAGGCAAGGTTAAGGAAACCTGCGGTGAAAAATTCCTTACAGTTACACCTGGTGTGCGTTTTGCAGACGGTGACATTGGTGACCAGGTGCGTATTACAACGCCTGAAAAGGCTAAGGAAATCGGCTCTGACTACATAGTAGTTGGCAGACCTATTACTCAGGCAGATGACCCTGTTGCCGCTTATGAACGTTGCGTTAAAGAATTTATAGGTTAAAGGAGATAGAAGAATGAAAAAGATTATTGCTAAAGATTTACTTTCCATAGGTGCTGTATTTTTAAGACCTGAAGAGCCTTTTACCTGGGCAAGCGGTATTAAAAGCCCTGTTTACTGTGATAACAGACTAACACTTACTGCACCGGAGGTTAGAAACCACGTTGAAAACGGACTTGCTGAAATTGTAAGGAAGGAATATCCTGATGCTGAAGTTTTGATGGGTACTTCAACAGCAGGTATCGCTCATGCTGCTATTGTAGGTCACCTTCTTGATATGCCTATGGGTTACGTTCGTTCAGGTGCTAAGGACCACGGCAGAGGCAACCAGATTGAAGGTAAGCTTGAAAAGGGACAAAAGGTTGTAGTTATTGAAGACCTTATTTCAACAGGCGGCAGTGTTATTGAAGTTGTAAACGTACTGCGTGAAGCCGGTGCAGAGGTTTTGGGTGTTGCATCTATCTTTACATACGGTATGAAGAAAGGTCTTGACAGAATGGCAGAAGCTAATGTTAAAAACATCAGCCTTTCAGATTTCGATACAGTAGCAGAGGTTGCTGCTGAAATCGGCTATATTAAAGAAAGCGATATTGAAAGACTTATTGCTTTCAGAAACAATCCAAGTGACGAAAGCTGGATTGGGGGCAATAAATAATGAGACATTTAATGGATATTGTAGACCTTAGTGTAGAGGAAGTTCAGGAGCTTGTGGATACTGCAATGGACATAGTTGCAAATCCCGACAAGTACAGAGAAAAATGTAAGTATAAAAAGCTTGCAACCCTGTTTTTTGAACCATCTACAAGAACACGCCTTAGCTTTGAAGCGGCTATGCTTGAGCTTGGCGGCAGTGTAATCGGCTTTTCCGATGCACAGTCAAGTTCTTCTTCAAAGGGTGAAAGTGTTGCAGATACTGCAAAGGTTATAAGCTGTTATGCAGACATTATAGCTATGCGTCATCCAAAGGAGGGTGCACCAAAGGTTGCCTCTATGAATGCGGCAATTCCTGTTATTAATGCAGGTGACGGCGGACACAACCACCCTACACAGACTCTTGCAGACTTGCTTACAATATACCGCGAAAAGGGCAGATTTGATAACCTTACAATAGGCCTTTGCGGTGACCTTAAATTCGGCAGAACTGTACATTCACTTATAAATGCACTTGCTCGCTACACAGGCATAAAGGTTGTACTTATTTCACCTAAGGAGCTTAACCTGCCCGACTATGTAAAAACAGACGTGCTTGAGAAAAACGGTATGGAATATGTTGAAACTTCAGACCTTGAAGCAGTTATGCCTGAACTTGACATCCTTTATATGACAAGAGTACAAAAGGAAAGATTTTTCAATGAGGAGGAATATCTTCGTCTTAAAGACAGCTTTATTCTTACTCCTGAAAAGCTTGAAAATGCCAAGGATGACCTTTGCATAATGCATCCGCTACCAAGAGTTAATGAAATTTCCGTAGCTATCGACAACGACTCACGTGCTTGCTATTTCAAGCAGGTGCTAAACGGTAAGCTTATGAGAATGGCGCTTATTTTAAAGCTTTTGGAGGTGAAGTAATTGAATATAGATTCAATAAAAAACGGCATAGTTATAGACCATATCACAGCAGGCAAGGGTATGGAGCTTTATAAGCTTTTAAACCTTGACAGCCTTGATTGCTCAGTTGCATTTATAAAAAATGTAAACAGCAAAAAGATGGGTAAAAAGGATATTATAAAAATTGATGCGGATATTAATATCAATATGGATATTTTAGGCTATGTAGACCCGAATGTTACAGTTGATATTATAAAGGACGGCAAGCTTGTGGAGAAAAAGAGAATTGCTCTTCCAAAGACCTTGAAAAATGTTCTTTTCTGCAAAAATCCTCGTTGTATTACTACAACAGAACAGGAAATTGAACACGTTTTCAAATTAACAGATGAGGAAAACAGAGTTTACAGATGTATATACTGCGAGTCTAAGGCTTAGTAAAAAGACCGAACATTACGTTCGGTCTTTTTTAGTGGATAATGGATTGTAGGGGCGGTGCCTCTGTGCCCGCCCGCATGATGATGAAAAACGGGAGGGTATGGAAACCCTCCCCTACTTTTTGTATTTGTTACAAATTGTTCGCTCTGAATTTAAGCGGAGATATTCCCTTAAGCTTTTTAAACACCGATGAAAAGTAGTTGCTGTCATTAAAGCCGCACTTTGTGGCAATGTCTGTTATGGACATATCTGTTGTTAAAATAAGCCTTTCTGCATTTTTAACACGTACTATTGTTATATATTCGTTTATGCCAAAGCCCGTAGTTGACTTAAATTGTCTTGAAAGGTGGCTTTTGCTTACGGAAAACTGTTTTGAAAGCTCGTCCAGCGTAATTTCCGTTGCATAATTTTCCGTAATATATTCCGTAATCTGCTGAACAAATAATGGTGCTGTAATTTCAAAAACAGTTTTTTCCGTAATACGTGAAAGTCGTATTAAAAGTGAGGTTATGTAATTTTTTATAAGCTCGTCGGAAAATTCGTCAGGGTTGTTATTTTCCGTTTCAATGGAATTTATAAGACTTTTGTGAACATCCGCCTTTTTGATACAATATCTGTCAAAGCATCTGAATACCGGATCATCTTCAGCCTTTCCCATAAAGTCAAGGGTAAAGGTTATAAGCAGTCGCTCTAATTCTCCGCCTTCTATGTATGCTGTTCTGTGAATTACATACGGAGGAATAAGCACCATATCCCCTTCATTAAGGTCAAATGTGATGTTGTCTATAAAGTAACGCGCCTTTCCCTTGCGAAGATAATATATCTCGTAGTGGTTATGGTAATGTGTGCTTGGCATTAGAATAGCATTTGTTCTTGTTCTGCGTTCTACATAATATGATGTTATTTCCTCATTATATGCGTAAGATGCCATTTTTCTCACCTCACGGTAATTGTAGCATATAGTTTTGATGATTTCAAGCAATAATTTAAAGAAAATATCCATAATTGAGCATTATTTTTATAGAAAACATAAAAATATTGTTGTATAATGAACGTGTATAATTAAAAAGGGAAAGAATTTTGTTTAATAAAAAATTAATAATATAAAAATATTTAGGAGGTTACAAACTATGAGTTTCGAAACAGTAAAAAGACCGGAAAGAGTTATTCAGTTTGGTGAAGGTGGCTTTTTAAGAGGCTTTGTTGACTGGATGATTCAAAAACTTAATGATGCAGGTGAATTTAACGGCAACATCGTTGTAGTACAGCCTATTGAAAATGGTATGTGCGATATGCTTACAGCACAAAACTGTGGCTACACACACATTATCCGCGGTGTTGAAGGTGTTGAAAACACTGTTGTCAACTCTATTTCAAGATGCGTAAAGCCTTATGAAGACTACGACGCATATCTTGCACTTGCACATAATCCTGATTTCAGATTTATCGTATCCAACACAACAGAAGCAGGTATTTCATATTCAGAAGGCGACAAGCTTAGTGACCGCCCTGCAAAGTCATACCCTGCAAAGCTTACAGCACTTCTTTACGAAAGATTCAAAGCAGGTCTTGGCGGTTTTATAATCCTACCTTGCGAGCTTATTGACCAAAACGGTGTTAAGCTTCGTGAAATCGTACTTCGTTATGCTAATGAATGGGAACTTGGTGAAGAGTTCATCAAATGGGTAGAAAAGGAAAACCACTTCTGCTTTACTTTGGTTGACCGTATCAACACAGGCTATCCTAAGGGTGAAGATTTGGGACTTGGCTATGAAGACAACCTTGTAAATACATCAGAATACTTCCACTTGTGGGTTATTCAGGGTGACAAGGCTTTGGCTGATGAAATTCCTTTCCATAAAATCGGTCTGAATGTTATCTGGACAGACAATCTTGAAATGTACCGTACAAGAAAAGTTAGAATTTTAAACGGTGCTCATACAGCAACAGTAGCTTATGCAATGCTTAGCGGTTTTGATACAGTAAAATCATGTATTGACGACCCTGATATGTATGCTTACATCAAAAAATGTGTATTTGAAGAAATTATTCCTACACTTGACCTTCCAAAGGAAGAGCTTGTTGAATATGCAAACAGTGTATTGGAAAGATTTGCAAACCCATATATCAACCACTATTGGTCTTCAATCGTACTTAACAGCGTAAGTAAGTTTAAGGTAAGAGTTTTGCCTTCAATTACAGAATACATAAAGAGATACAACAAAATGCCTGAAACATTGCTTTTTGCATTTGCAAACCTAATAAAGCTTTATAAAACTGATATGGCAAATGACGACAAGGATGTTATGGAATTTATGAAGACAGCTTCTACAAAGGAAATTCTTGCAAACACAGCACTTTGGGATGAAGATTTGTCTTACCTATACGACGAGGTGAAAAAATATGAGGATTAATCCCCGTGACAATGTGGAAGTAGATTTGAACACAGGCCACAAAATAGCACTTTGCGACATTAAAAAAGGCGAAAATGTTATAAAGTACGGCTACCCCATCGGCCACGCAACAGAGGATATAAAGGCAGGGGACAGCGTACATACACATAACATCAAAACAAATTTAAGCGAGCTTTTGGAATATACATACGAGCCTGAATTTGAAGAGACAGAAAGACGTGAGGAACGTTATTTCAACGGCTATGTTCGTCCAAACGGTGACGTAGGTATCCGTAACGAAATATGGATTGTAAACACAGTTGGCTGTGTAAACAAGGTTGCGGAAACACTTGCAAAAAAGACAGGTGCTAAGGCTTTCCCGCATCCTTTCGGTTGCTCTCAGCTTGGCGATGACCAAAAGGTAACACAGCTTATTTTAAAGGGTATGGTTAACCATCCTAATGCGGCGGCTGTTCTTGTGCTTGGACTTGGCTGTGAAAATAATAATATTGAGGTTTTCAAGAAAGTTTTGGGCAGCTGGGACGATAACAGAGTTAAGTTTTTAAACTGTCAGGACGTTGAGAACGAAATTGAAGAAGGCGTAAAAATTATTAATGAACTTAAGGCTTATGCAGATACTTTTAAACGTGAAAAGGTTTCTGTTTCAAAGCTTAAGGTTGGTCTAAAATGCGGTGGCAGTGACGGTTACAGCGGTATTACAGGCAACCCGCTTGTAGGAAGATTTTCAGATATGCTTATTTCCTACGGCGGAAGTACTATTCTTACAGAAGTTCCTGAAATGTTCGGTGCTGAACAGATACTTATGAAGCGTTGTATAAACAAAGAAATTTTTGATAAAAACGTTGATTTGATTAACAACTTCAAAAAATACTTCATTGCTCATAATCAGGAAATTTATGAAAATCCGTCACCTGGTAACAAGGCAGGCGGTATTACAACACTTGAAGAAAAGTCCTTGGGTTGTGTACAAAAGGGCGGTTCTGCACCTGTTGTTGACGTACTTGACTACGGCGATACATTGCATAAAAACGGTCTTAACCTTTTAAACGGTCCGGGTAATGACATTGTTGCTATAACTAATCTTATGGCGGCAGGTGTTCATATGGTACTGTTTACAACAGGCAGAGGCACACCTGTTGGTTGCCCTGTACCAACTGTTAAGGTTGCTACAAACTCTAACCTTGCTAAAAACAAGAGCAACTGGATAGACTTTAACGCAGGTGAAATTTTAGATGGTGTTGACGTTGATGAAAAATTCTTTGACTATTGCATAGATGTTGCAAATGGTAAGGAAACAAGAAACGAAATTAACGGATACAGCGAAATTTCCATATTTAAAGACGGCGTAACTTTATAATAAAAAGGTCGGGAATTTATCCCGACCTTTTTAGTTAATGATGAATAGTGAATAGTTATGGTGGAAATGCTTTGCATTTCTTTGAATTAACTATTTATGTATAGTTCCTCGGTCTGTTGCTGAGCTTTTATAAGTTTTTCCTTTAGCTTTTCTACTTCTTCAAGTGTGTCGGTAACTTCGTTAAAAAGGGTTGTGTACATTTCTTTTAAAACTCTTAAATCAGTGTTTTCCATAGTAAATTCCTCCTTATAAACTAAAAAGCGCCGACCGAAGCCGACGCAAAAAACGCAACCTCGTTACGATTGCGACTCGCCTACTTTGCACTGCACTGAAACAGCAATCAAAGAAGAGAGGTTACATTTTTTTAAAATGAAACTTCTCAGATAACTGTTTTCAGTTTTATGCAATACATATATGTAAAGCGAGTCGCAAGATTATTATATCAAATTACAAAATAAAATTCAATACCCTTTTCATCGACAAATTATTACAAAATTCAACACTAAAAACATATTATAAGGTACGATGAGGGCATGGTATACCACAAAATCAAAGAAATGCAAAGCATTTCATCAACAATTCTGCACTCTGCATTCTTAATTCTGCATTAAAAAAGAGGAACGCCCTGCGTTCCATCCATAACTATCCACTATCCATTATCCACTATCAACTAATCAGTAAGTTCCTGAAAAGTTATGGGCACAACCTTTTCAAGGTCATTTGGGTTAATTTCCACCTGTACACCTATTTTGCCTGCACTGAAAATTATTGTGTCGCAAAGAAGTGCAGTTTCGTCAACAACTGTTACATATTGCTTTTTCATACCTATTGGTGAACAACCGCCACGGATGTAGCCTGTTGCCTTGTTTATTTCGTCAACCCTTATCATTTCCACAGTCTTTTTGCCAACTGCCTTTGCACACTTTTTAAGATTTAACTCTTTGTGTACAGGTATAACGAATACAAAAAAGTCACGTTCAAATTTTGTTACAAGTGTTTTGAATACGCATTCAACAGGCTTGCCTATTTTTTCGGCTACCGCTATGCCGTCTATACGTCCGTCCTTGTTGTCATAAAAATGGGGAGTATATTCAATTTTTTGTTTATCAAGTATTCTCATTACATTTGTTTTAACTTCCATATGCATATTTCCTTTTTGGTAATAATATTTTAATAATTATATCACATTTTTTTAACTAACTCAAGTTGACTATATCTATTTTAAATGTTAAAATACATATAAAGGGGGAGATGTTGTGTTTGGCTTTAAAACTTTCAGGGGCGGTATACACCCTGACGATAAAAAGAGAAACTCTGACTATATAGAAATAGAGGTTCTGAACTCACCAAAGACTATGGTTTATCCTGTGCAACAGCATATAGGTAAACCTGCAAAGGTAATTGTTAATGTTGGTGACGAGGTTAAAATAGGCCAGCTTATTGCAGAGGCAGACGGCTTTGTTTCTGCAAATGTTCACGCTTCTGTAAGCGGTAAGGTTGTTGCCGTAAAGCCTCACCTTCATCCTAACGGAAATATGGTAAATGCCGTTATTGTAGAAAATGACTTTAAGGAAGAATACATAAAGGATTTTAACGTACAAAAGAATGTTGAAAAATTATCTGCAGAAGATATTGCAAATCTTGTCAAAGAGGCGGGTATTGTAGGTATGGGCGGTGCAACCTTTCCTACCCACGTAAAGTTAAAGCCTCCATCCGAAATTGATACGGTTATTATAAACGGTGCGGAATGTGAGCCATATATTACTTCCGACCACCGTTTAATGCTTGAACATCCAAAATGTATTTTAACAGGCATAAAGGCAGTTATGAAGGCGGTGGGTGCAAAAAATGCCTTTGTTGGTGTTGAAAGCAACAAGCCCGACGCCATTGCAAAGCTTGCGGAAATATTTTCGGAAGATGAAAACATAAATGTTGTATCCGTTCTTGCAAAATACCCTCAGGGTTCTGAAAAACAGATGATACAAGCTGTCACGGGCAGACAGGTGCCTTCGGGCAAGCTGCCTTCCGATGTAGGCGTTGTGGTTTTAAATATTGATACAATATGGGCAATAGCCGACGTTATAAATAAAGGTTTACCGTTGATATACAGAATTGTTACCCTAAGCGGTGGTGCGGTTAAAAATCCTAAAAACTATATGGTGCGCCTTGGCACCCCGGTCAAAGATGTTATAGATGCGGGGGGCGGTTTTTCGGAGGAGCCTTCAAAAATACTCCTTGGCGGACCTATGATGGGTACTGCAATTTATGATGCAAGTGTGCCTGTAATTAAGGGCACAGGTGCAATAATAGCACTTACAGAAAATGAAATAAAATCAACAGAGGCTACGGTTTGTGTACGCTGTGCAAAGTGCGTGGATGCTTGCCCTATGCACCTGCAACCCCTGATGCTTCGTGCATATTCAATTAAAGGCGACTATGAAAAGCTTAAAGAGTTTCATATTATGGACTGTATGGAATGTGGCGCCTGTGCATACATCTGCCCGGGCAGACAAAACCCCGTACAGTATATACGTAATGCAAAGCCTAAGGTTATGGATATGATAAAAAAGGGGGAATTATAAATGGGATTGCTTAAAGTTTCGGCACCTCCTCATATTTCAACTAAAGATGACATTTCAACCATAATGTTTGACGTTATACTTGCACTTATGCCTGCTATGATTGCAGGGGCATACTTTTTCGGCTACCGTTCAATTATGGTTGTGTTGGTATGTGTTTTAAGCTCTGTGGCTTTTGAGCAGCTGTGGAACAAAGTATTTAACAAGCCATCCACTGTTAACGATTTAAGTGCAGTTGTTTCAGGCATACTTTTAGGCTTTAATATGCCACCTGCCGTACCTTACTGGATTCCTGTTGCAGGCAGCTTTTTTATGATAATTATTGTTAAAATGTGCTTTGGTGGTCTTGGACATAATTTTATGAATCCTGCACTTGCAGGCAGAGCCTTCCTTATGGCGTCATGGCCTGCCTTAATGACACGCTTTGTTTTGCCTTTTACAAAGCTTGAACTTTGGAATAATGCAGATGTTGTAACAAGTGCCACTCCCTTAAGTTCAGAATTTACAGGCAATGTAAGTACATTGGACTTGTTTTTAGGTAATGCAGGAGGATGTATTGGCGAAACCTCCGCACTTGCCCTTTTAATAGGCGGTGCATATCTTTTGATACGCAAAATTATTACATGGAGAATACCTGTGTGCTACATTGCAACAGTTGCGGGTTTAAGTGCCCTTTGCGGTGCAGATGCCGTAGCTCAGGTTTTATCGGGCGGTTTGATGCTTGGTGCAATATTTATGGCTACGGATTACACAACATCACCTGTTACACCATTGGGGCAGATTATCTATGCAATTGGTTGCGGTGTGCTTACATGTGTTATCCGCTTTGTGGGAGGTTATCCCGAGGGTGTAAGCTATTCTATACTTCTTATGAACATAGCGTCACCTTTGTTTGACAAACTTACTCCTCCGAAAATTTACGGTAAAAGGAGTGATAAAAATGCGTGATTATGTAAAATATGCAGGCGTTTTGTTTGCAATCACTCTTGTGGTAGCAGTTTTATTGGGTGTGGTAAACATGTTTACCGCCCCTGTTATAGAGCAAAATACGGCAGATAAGTTAAAATTGGCAACAGAAGCTGTTTTAGATGGGCAAATAGATTACTCTACAGAGGCTGACCATCCCATAGAGGGTGAAAGTACGGTACAAAAGATTACATCCTACATAACACTTGGAGATAGAGTTGTTTATGTTGTAAAGGTTGTACCTACAGGCTATGGCGGAGAAATTGAAATGCTGGTAGGCTTTGATAACAGAGGACTTGTTACCGGTGTTGAAATTGTAAATATGAGCGAAACTCCGGGACTTGGTGCAAATGCCAAGGGTAATACAGATTGGCTTTCCCAGTTTATGGGCAAAGGTCAGGATGAACTTGATGCAATTACCGGTGCTACCGTTACATCCGAGGCAATACAACAGGGTGTAAATGATGCAAGGGCACAGGTAATGAGAATAGCAGGAGGTGCTGAATTTGAATAAATTTTTAAAAATATTCAAAGAGGGTGCAATAGAAAACAACCCCACTTTTGTTCAGTTTTTGGGTATGTGTCCTACTTTGGCAGTAACCACTTCTGCAATTAACGGCCTTGGTATGGGGCTTTCCGCAACAGCAGTACTTGTTTTTTCAAACCTTGTTATTTCACTTTTGCGTAAGATTATTCCGCAAAAAATACGTATAGCTTCATACATAGTTATAATAGCAGGCTTTGTAACAATAATTGACCTGTTGCTTCAGGCGTATCTGCCTGACCTTTCTCAGGCCTTGGGTGCATTTATACCGCTTATTGTTGTTAACTGCATTATTCTTGCAAGGGCAGAATCCTTTGCTTCCAAAAACGGCCCTTTGGCAAGTGTGGCAGACGGATTTGGTATAGGTATAGGCTTTACCGTTGCCCTTGTTATTATAGCATCTGTAAGAGAATTTTTAGGTAACGGCTCAATATTCGGTATAACCATTTTGGGCGGATGGTATCAGCCTGTAACAATGGCGGTTTTAGCACCGGGGGCATTTATAATATTCGGTCTGTTGCTTGGCGGAATAAACCTCTTTAAAATGAGAAAAGGAGGATCCGACAATGCTTAAAGATATTATGTCTATTGCAATTATTGCAATGCTTACACAAAATTTTGTGCTTGTAAGGTTTTACGGCATATGTCCGTTTTTGGGTGTTTCCAAAAAGACGGATACAGCACTTGGTATGGGTATGGCAGTTACCTTTGTAATGACTATTGCATCTATGCTTGCATACCTTGCAAACCACTTTATACTTGAACTTTTCAACATTACATATCTGCGTACTGTTGTGTTTATTTTAATAATCGCATCAATTGTGCAGATTGTGGAAATGTTTTTGCAAAAGGCTTTGCCTGCTCTTTATTCTGCACTGGGTATTTATCTTCCCCTTATTACAACAAACTGTGCGGTTTTGGGCGTGGCACTTTTGAATGTACAAAATGAATATAACTTTATAAATTCTGCAATTTACGGTTTCTTCGGCGGTATTGGCTTTACCCTTGCCATAGTTTTGTTTGCAGGTGTAAGGGAACGTCTGGAGCTTTCCGAAATTCCCGAATTTTTAAAGGGCTTTCCAATATCCCTTATTACAGCTGGGCTTATAGCTATGGCTTTTCTGGGATTTTCGGGAATGCAGATATAGGAGGTGCAGGATATGAGTATTTTATATTCGGTAATAGCACTTGCAGGACTTGGTCTTTTGTTTGGCGTACTTATAACCTTTGCTTCCAAAAAGTTTGAGGTTGAAAAAGATGACCGTGTGGAAAAAATACTTGAGCTTTTGCCAAACGGCAACTGTGGAGGCTGCGGCTTTGCAGGTTGCTCTGCCTATGCACAGGCTGTTGCAGAGGGCAAGGCGGCACCTGACCTTTGCAGTGCGGGAGGCGCAGATGTTGCAAAGAAAATAGGTGAAATCCTTGGTGTTAAAATACAGGAAAAGGAAGCGGTTACAGCATATGTAATCTGTTGCGGCAACAGTGAAAACACAACTGAAAAATATTTTTACGACGGAGTGAAAAATTGTATTTCTGCCTCGAAAATTTCAGGCGGTTTTAAATCATGCTCATACGCATGCCTTGGTTTTGGAAACTGTGCAGATGTGTGTAAATTTGATGCACTGCATATTGTTGACGGCATTGCCGAAGTGGATTCGGAAAAATGTATCGGTTGCGGAGCTTGTGTGAAGGCTTGCCCTAAGGGATTGATACAACTTGTTCCAAAGTCTGCAAAATATGTTGTGAAATGCTCTTCCAAAGATAAAGGCGTTGATACAAAAAACAGCTGTAAGGTTGGTTGCATAAGCTGTAAGCTTTGTGAGAAAAACTGCCCTTCAGATGCAATTTGCGTTGAAGACAATATTGCCATTATAGATTATAAAAAGTGTACTTCCTGCGGTATTTGTGCAGACAAGTGCCCAAGGCATATTATAGTAAGTAAATAGTTTAAAAAATCTTTTGATTTATTGATTTTTTTATGGTAGAATAAAAAAGTATTATGTACTTAGGAGGTATTGTTTTGAAAATCACTACTAAAAGAGTGTTTACAATTGTAGCAACTGTAGTAGGCGCAGTAGCACTTTCGTTGATAATAGGTTTAACCCCTTCATGTAATGGTGAAAATGTCACTGAATTAACTCCGCCTGTTGTAAATCCCACAGAAACAGGCAATACGGTAAGTGAAGCTCCTGAAGGGACAGATTATAAAAATATGTCAAAGGACGAACTTTTAAAGGTTATAGAAGAAAGGGAGGCACAGATTGAAGAGCTTACAAACAAAGTTGAAGAACTTACAATTTTAGCTGAACAGACAACCAATTCAATAGTTGTTCCACAACCTTCAAGTCCGTCAACAAGTGACGATGACTCTACTGGCAGTGAAGAACCGTCCGACAGTCCTTCATCACCATCCGATGACGACAGTGAAACCAACAATCCCGAAACAAGTGATACAGGCCTATGATTAAAAAGATATGTTTTATATTGGCAGTTGTTTTAATGCTTGGTACAGTAGCTTATGCTGTCGGTACAGGTACTTCTGCCGACAATTATTTTGATAACAAAAAAACTTTTACGGATTTAGAGGGCTTTAAGTGGGCAGAGCCTGCCATTTACTACCTTGCAGAATATGGACTTATTGAAGATGATATGGGCAAGGTATATCCGCAAAATTATATAACACGTGCAGAGTTTACAAAGCTTATTATAGGTGCTTTTGGTCTTTACGACTACAATGCAAAGTGCAGTTTTACCGATGTAAATGAAACATCAGAATATTATCCGTACATTGCAACGGCTTATGAGCTTGGTATAATAAATGGTGTTGGGTACGGTAAGTTTGGTACGGATGAGTATATTCAGCGTCAGGATATGGCAACAATAATATACCGTACTGTTCAAAATTACGGTACACCGCTTACGTATAAACCGCCTCTTGATTTTGTGGATACGGACGATATGTTCGAATATGCAAAAGAGCCGGTTTCTGCATTGGTAGGTGCAAAAGCCGTGTCAGGTAACCTTGATTATCAATTTTTACCAAAAAATAACGCAAATTTTGCAGAAGCTTGTAAAATTCTATACTACATAATGTTAAAAAATACTTGATAATTTTTTAACGTTATAGTAAAATATAAGTTAGTGAATTTAATTTGAAATTTTTATACGAGGTGATTTTTGTGAACAAGAAGACAATTGAAGATATTGCTGTAAAAGGCAAGAAAGTGTTGGTAAGATGCGACTTTAACGTGCCTCTTGACGGCAGTACTATTACTGACGAAACACGTATTAACGGTGCACTGCCTACAATTAAGTATCTTATAGATAACGGTGCAAAGGTTATCCTTTGCTCACATATGGGTAAGCCAAAGGGCGAACCAAAGCCTGAATTTTCTTTGGCACCTGTTGCTGCAAGCCTTTCCGCTAAGCTTGGTAAGGATGTAGTTTTTGCTGCTGACGATAACGTAGTTGGCGAAAATGCTAAAGCTGCGGTTGCTGCAATGAATGACGGTGATGTAGTTCTTCTACAGAACACAAGATACAGAGCAGAAGAAACAAAGAATGCAGAAAACTTCAGCAAGGAGCTTGCTTCTCTTGCAGACATCTTTGTTAACGATGCTTTCGGTACAGCTCACAGAGCACACTGCTCAACTGTTGGTGTTACAGATTATCTTGATACTGCAGTTGCAGGTTACCTTATTGAAAAGGAAATTGCATTCCTTGGCAATGCTGTTAACAATCCTGAAAGACCTTGTGTAGCTATCCTTGGCGGTTCAAAGGTTTCTTCAAAAATTTCAGTTATCAATAATCTTCTTGAAAAAGTTGATACATTAATTATCGGTGGCGGTATGGCTTACACATTCTTTAAGGCTAAGGGCTATGAAACAGGTAAGTCACTTCTTGAAGAAGATTATGTAGAATATGCAAAGGAAATGATTGCAAAGGCTGAAGCTAAGGGTGTTAAGCTTCTTATCCCTGTTGACACA
>CAZNKU010000010.1:0-42477 GCA_964573775.1 uncultured Clostridiaceae bacterium
ACTTTTTTGTCTTGTTTTTATTAAATTTTTACTGTTCCTAAAGGTGTACCTTTAAGAACGAAATTATAAATTCCAATGCCACTAATTCTAACGACATTAAACCAAATCCACCTAAAGTACCTGATATAAATCGTCTGATGTTTGTAGATGTTTTTATTTTTAGATATTGAATATACCAATCTACAAACATAACCGCACACAAGACTATATATGTACTAATTTTTAAGGTGTATATAAAGTATATAGGAATTGCAAATAAATATCCTACCATCACACCCGTACATCTTGCACACATAGGAAATTGATGTTCCTTATAGAAGAAACTTCTGTCAGGTCGTTGGTGACACCCTGCATTATGTGCAGAAACAAACAACCACACATATATTTTAATTATATTGCGTTTTATGTGTTGATTAATTTTTATTCTGTTTAGCATAGTCTTCAATACATTCTATCTTATAGACATATTTACGCATTTCTTTTTCTTCAGCCACTGCTTCCTTCATTAGTTTGTAATGGCTTTTGTACTCTGCATCTGTTTTTAAAAATTGTTTTTTTAACTTTGCTTTAATGCGTTTTTCTGCTGTTAATATTCTAATTGCTTGTAAAGCCAAAATAAGTAACAATACTAATCCGACCGGTACAAGTCCAACTATAAATGATGCAATTATCAACAATATCAATATTAGATTTATTACTTTAATGACAGGATACTCATTATTTAATGCTTTTTTATATTTTTTTGCAAGTCTATTTCTTTCTGGCAAATCAGATAATAATTTTTTAAACCTGTTTTCCAAGAAACGTTCTTCGGTTTCTAACCTATATTTAGCCGTTTGATGCTTAGTTCTATACGAACTAAACTGGTTGATATTGATTTCCTGTTTGTATTTGTTTATGGTACGCTCGTTACGTTTTGAAATCATTTCGTCTATTTTCTTGTCTGCTGCAGCAAGTTTAGCATCAAATTCTTGGTTCACTTGTCCTGTGAAGTTAGAGAATTTGTGTCCGCATTGTTTGCAAATCCAAAATTCTTCCGTTTTTGTTCCTGAACCGCAAGCACCACACAGTAACCCCAACGGTCCTAAGAACATATATCCACAGCATCCATTTCCAGCACTATATCCTCCACCACTACTTTTTGATGAATATTGTATATCTTCCGAACCACAATTTGGACATTTCATATTTTTGAATCATCCTTTCTTTACCATTTCTTTTATCCAGCGTTCCGAATAACCAAAATTTCTTGCTAATTTTTTAGCATTTGTCCCATCATATTGCTGCTTTATCATTTCGCATACACAATCAGGATTAAACAGCTTTATGGGAAATGTAATCTGCTGCCCTTTAAAATGGGTATATAGTATCATCGTATTATCATACCCTATAAGGTCAACAAGCTCTTTATAGACTTCGTTCAAAGCATTAATTTCCTCTACGCCTATTATAATCACTTCCCATCATACAATATACGACAATTATATGCAATTTTCGTTGCATTGTAAAATACACAATGTATTGTATTCTTCCTTATAAAATTCCAATTACTCTATACAATACAGATATTCCTCAACCTCTTCGGGAGTAAAACCATTTTGTAGCAACGCATCCACATCATCAGGTGAATACCCCTGATAAGCAGCAACAGACTTTAAATCATCAATGTAATTGTTTTTAGATGTTTCAAAATTCCACCATTGGCAATGTTCAAAATAGCTATAATCTGTATAATCAAATTTGTCATAAACAATAGTCCCATCCGGCAATATATTTAAAATATCACCGGAATTAATTTCTATTTCCTCAAAAGCTCCTTTCTTTATTTCTGCAAAAAGTTTTGTTTCAACCAATGCTTTATAAAGGATTTCATCTGTTGAAGCATACACATATAGCTTGTGCTTTGGAATATGAATAAGAGATAACGGACTATCCCCACGCACAAGCCATAAGGTGTTTTCGCTGTCAAGAACCGAAAATGCAAAACTGCCATTAATTTTTTCTGACATAAATTTTATACTTTCGCTATTGAGTATCTTTTTCTTTTCAATAAGCTGAACTGCAATATAACTATCCGTTTCAATTTTTGTATTAGGAAGTCGCCATTCCTTTCTCAATTTGAAATCATTAGTTAAAACACCGTTATGTGCAAGTGCAAAATTTACATTTTTACAATGTCCTGAAAACGGATGATTGTTGTAATTTTTATTTTTGCTTCCTTGTGTAGAATGTCTTGTATGACCTGTAACAGAAATAATATCGTCAGGATGCTTAAAATTGACCTGAAAAGCGGATTTTGGTTCTTTATGTATAATAAGCTTGTCTTTGTGTTTATAGGCAATTCCTGTTGCATCTGTACCTCTTGCAGTTGCTTCCTCTGCGAGAGTGTTTGTTAAATGACTTAAATTCTTGATAGGCTGACCGCTATAATTATAAAATCCAAATAAACAACACATTTACATTTCCTCGCTTTCTGTTATAGCTTCATTTACATAGAGCCTTTTTGACTTTAAGTATTCGATAAGCTCAAACTTTTTCGGTAGTATTTTTGATACAAAATCTGACCAAGACAAATCTTCCATTTCTTTGTCTGATAGGTTAATTGCAAGGTAGCATATTTCATCAACTAACTGCAAGGTTGCAATAAATGTTTTATAGCGGAGAGTACCTCTGAATAGTCGGAACTCTATCGTATTATAATTTTCAAGATTAACCGCTACATATCTTCCCATACGCTTGTCCTTTGCCTTTTTATAAGTTTCTTCTGTTGTATTGGATATGGTCGCATATTTAGCTGCCCAGTGGTTAAGGTTTTCAGGTGTACGTCTTGAAAACTTAGCAAGTTCATTCCAATGCTTTTCAACAAAGAATATCAATCTGCCGATTGTCTTTTCCTGTTCGTCATAATCCTTTCCAAAAGCGGAGCGGGAACAATGTATATGCAGACCGCAGGTTGATGTATTATGGGATCGGTAGTCCATTTGGGTAGCCTTTTCAAATATATCAAACCAATTCATACTGTTAATGTGATAATCAAGGCTCATTGGATGTGATACAATTTCAAAACCCTTATTAATTGAACCATCGTGTTTACAGTAAATTCTTTCATCTTTTGAATTTGCAATATCAATCAATTTTTGTGCATTTGAGTGTTCTTCACCGCCTTTGTCTATTTCTAATTCAACCCCATAAAATAAATTGCCTGAGCCGTAAAAAATCGGCTCAGGCTTATAACTGTAATTTTTTATTGAATTGTCATTCAGTTTTTCAAAGCAATTTCGACAATATGGGTAATCCTCACCATCTTCATACAAAGCATCCTCGTTGTGTATGAGTCTACCGCACTCCTCGCAAGTTGTATAACTATACTCGTAACAATGAGAGCATAATGTATAATTGGAATCGCCCTCTGCATTATCTCTCCAAATTCTGTCACCGCAGTTATCGCAAGTTGTTGTCCTCTCGTCAAAACAATTCTCACACATTTTCTGACCATCAAAGCTTTTTGTTGTTTCCTCTGTTATGACTATCCCACATACAGAGCATACTATTTTTTTGTTTGTTTTCATTAAAAAATCCTCACTTTCATTTTTCTATGTGCCGGTTAAGCCGGGAATATGTTATATACATACTCAAAGAGATAATATATGATTATGATTAAGTATTTTCCCATTGATACAAGTGACGATTTATGATATAATGATTATAATTCATATAAAAAGTTTTTATTAAAGATATTAATTAGCACAATTTGGAGTTGATAAAATGAGTACACAAAATTGTTATGGTAAGCTTGCTTCCGAAATACTTACTGCTATTTCAAAGGTATATTGGGGTAAAATGTTCCAATATATTAAGGAGAATAATATTGACTATGATAAAGTAAATTGTTTTATATTAAATCCCGAATCTATTTCTTTGTATTTTAGCAAAAAATTTATAGCTATAGAATATTGTGGAAATCCATATATAAACGAAATAAAAGAAGTTTCCACCAAAGAAATTACCTTGTTCGACTATACTAAAGACGATATTACTACAAAACAATTTATAGAAAAAATTGTAGGCTTTAAAAATGATGGAAGTATAAGTATGCCATTGTTATCCGAGGAATATGAAGGGCTTATTATCCCCACAAATGCAGGTGCAAAAAAATTAATTGAATTAAATTGGAATTTTTTTGCACAAAATGGCATTGTTGGCATAAATTCTGGCGGTATAGATATTATTGATAATCAATTTGTTCGTTTAATTAACTGTAGCTTTTTTGATGAGCAATCTGGAGATTTAAAAACTCGAATTATCAAATGGATAGATTTTATTCCGTTTGAATATAATGAACCGGATGAGGGTGATGTTGATGAATTTAAAATAGATTTATCAATATTTGATAAATTATGGTTTCGAGATATGTTTTATCAATATCCAAAACCTACAGAATTTAAATATTCAAAATTACCACAAATAAATAGATTTATAGAAATTTTTGCGGATTCCAACAATTCAGAAACAGACATTACATCATTTTTATCAGAAAGTGAAAATAGATTTATACTTAAAATGGGTTTTATGGGAACTAATATATACGACCAAGTAAACTGTGAATGGCAAAGCGAAAATAAAAATGATATAAAACCCGATTTTTTTATTGTAAGAGCAAACGGATATGCAGATATTGTAGAATTTAAATTACCTCGTTTAAAGGGAAATACAATAGTTGGAAGGACAAATCGTGAACAATTCAGTTCAGAAATTCACTCATATATAGCACAAACACGAGTATATTCGAGTTATTTCGATGACCCAAATAACAGAAAATGGATTGAGAGCAAGTACGGATTTAAAGTATATAAACCTAAACGTTATTTAGTTGTAGGAAGAAGAAAAGATTTTCCTGGGGATGAGTGGATGGAGATAAAGTCTGATTTTGAAAATATTGAAATTATTACTTATGACGATTTAGTAGATACCGTCATCACGCAATTCTATCAATAGAAAATTAAATATTTGGATTTTAATGACATAAAAAACAAAGCACTTCAGCTTATGACCAAAGCTGCCAAAGCTTGATATTTGTGGGCTTTGGCAGTATTTGTTTGAAACAGCCGTTTCGGCGAGATATATAATTGAAAGCTAACAAGTACACATTTGATTTACCACAAATTTACCACAACACAATATCAAAAGACACACAACAAATAAACTTTATTCTACGGGATGGGGTGTCCATAAATACAAAATAGACCTTTTGGGACACTTTTTGTAGCTTTTAAGTATAATCTCACTTACACTTAAAAGCTCAAAGAGATAATTACTTTTTGGACAATCAAAAACCACAACTTCGGTTGTGGTTTTTTTGTGTGTAAACGAAAAATCTCCTATGGTAGTTTTTTTATTGGCTCTATAATAAATGTTGGGGTGACCAACAAATATAGCTTGATAAAATAAAAAAGAGAGAGCATATTTAGTTCCTCCGTTCATGGTTTCTGGACAATTCCATTATAACGGATTTTGACCCCAACTATTGACAAAGAGCCAATAAAAAAAAGAATCTCAGCTTTGAGATTCTTCTTTATTATTAAAAAAGTTATACACACATTCTGAAATTTCAGCAATTATATCTCTTGGTTTTCTTTCCCCATACTTTTCTACACTGATACATATTATGTAATCACATTCAGGAGAAAACACTATACCAACATCAGCTTCCACATTTGAATTTTCACCCGTTTTGTTGGCAACCACAACATCATCAGGAAGATTTGCAGGGATTTTAAAATCTTTAGTCTGTTGCTTTAAAAGTTCAAGCATTTCTGCATCATATTCTTCTGATATGCACTGTTTTAAATATATTTTTTCAAGAACAACACCGCAATCTACAACAGATGTTCTGTTTCTGCCGTTTGAAGGTATGTGGTCATCATAAAGCATGTGCTGTTCATATGTATCCGTACACCCCAGACTTTCAGCACAATCTGTAACCTTTTCTGCTCCGTCATCAAAGCTTCCTCTGCCAATTGTTGTAACAATTGCGTTTGATGCAGAATTTGAACTTACGGTTATCATCTGCTCTAAATTGTTCTCCATAGAATCAGTCATTTCCAAATTACCGTTTTCTATTTCATCATACAAGGCTATCATATTATAAAGCTTTATAACACTTGCAGCAATAAATTCCCTATTATTAATTTCAAGGCTCATGCCTGTTTTAAGATTTTTTACATAAACCGACCATGTACCCGGTTTCCCGGAAATAATATTATTTATTTCTTCCTCAAGGGCAATTCTTTCTTCTTCATAGCTTATAACCTCTACGGTTGCAACTTCATCTGCCGACGTGGGAGCCAAAGCCGGCTGTTCTTCAGTGCCTGTACCTGATTTCACAAAAAGAAAAACCATACATCCCGCATATATTATTAATAAAAGGGTAGATAAGATAAACAAAAACTTCTTCATAAAAAACCTCTTTCATCAGGCTATATAAATATATTATCATACCCTAAAAGCATTGTCAACAAACGTCAAATACTGTATGGAAACCACGCATATTGTAGTCAAAACCACAGGCTTGCTCCAATACGTAAAAGTGGTTAATGCCGGCTTGGCATTTAAAGAGGCTTTGAAATTTAGCACTGCATTATTATCTCAGACAGCTGCTCCCCTGCGGCTGTCTTTCTTTGTATACAAAAAATAAGGCTCTAAAGCCTTATTTTTTAAAATAATTTTCAATTATAATATTATAGTTGACAATATCATTATAACAGGTATTGTTATAACAGAAATCAAGGTTGTAAATGATACTGCCTGAGTTGAATATTCTGAATCCAGATTATACCGTACTGCCAGAAGTGTCGTAACTGCCGCAACAGGGCATGCACTCGCAAGTATCAGTGGCATTGCAATTATATCTTCCCATCCCAGAAGTTTCAGAGCAAACATTGTTACTATTGGCAAAACAATAAGTCTTAAAACTGTTACTGCCCATAAAGAACCGTTTTTTAAAGTTTGTTTAATGTTAAGGTTCACTAAATACGTACCCAGAATAATCATTGGTATGGGCGTATTGATTGATGCCATAAAGCCTATCGCTTTTCCGATTGGTGCAGGCAAAGTAATACGCGTAACAAAAAGCGTTATACCTATAAATACCCCCAGAACACCGGGATTGAAAATTATCTTTTTCAAAGAAAGCTGCTTTATATCCTTTGTATAAATGTAAACACCGTGAGTCCAGTAAAGAATGTTGAACACAGTCACATATGCAACTGCATAAAACACACCATCATCACCGTAAATTGAATGAATAAGAGGAAATGCCATAAATGCACAATTTGAATATACTGTCCCGAATTTGTTTATACGATCTTTTTTATATTCTCTTTTTTTGAAAGCAACGGTTGCTATAAGAATATACACAATATGTATGACAACCGAAAAAAGCAGTGCTAAACCTAAACCCTTTGCCATTTCAATATCAAATTCACGCTGATATGAATTTATTATCAAACAGGGCACTACTACGCGAAGAACAAGCTCGGTCATCTGCTTTACACCGTCTGCTGTGAAGATACCTTTTTTTGCAAAAACATATCCTATAATCATTAAAAAGAGCATTACCAGAACATTGCTTGCTATATTCTGCCCAACGGAAAGTGCTAAATCCAATTTATCTAACATTGACAAGTCTCCTTATTTGTTAACAACTTGGGAAAGAACTTCACCAAGAATTTTTATACCCTGTTCTATCTTTTCGTCTGTAACCGTTGAATAGTTAAGCCTGAAAGCAGAACATTTTTTGTCAAGGTCTGTCATAAATGTAGAACCGGGAACACATGCAACCTTACGTGCTGTGCAGATTTTTGCAATTTCATTCATATCGTAATCACCATTAAGGTCACACCATATAAACAAGCCTCCGTTAGGAGTTGTATGTGTAACACCTGCGGGGAAATATTTATCTATTGCATCAAGCATTGTCTGACATTTGTGCTTATAAAGCTCACGGATTTCCGCAATGTGCTTGTCAAGACCGTACTGTTTGATATATTCATAAGCCAAAACCTGAGTAAGAACAGGAGTATGAACATCCGATACCTGCTTTGCAACAACCATTTTTGCGACAATATCCTTATGAGCACTTACAAAACCGATACGAAGTCCCGGAGCAAGAACCTTTGAATATGAACCACAATAAATTACAATACCATCTTTATCCATTGATTTTATAGTCTGACTTTTTTCACCGTCAAATACAAGTTCGCCGTATGGATTATCTTCAATAATAACAATGTTATTTTTTTTAGCTATTTCATAAACAGCCTTACGTTTTTCCAAAGACATTGTAATACCCGACGGATTCTGGAATGTTGGGATAGTGTAAATCATCTTTATGTTATCGTTTTCCGCAACTGCTTTTTTAAGTGCATCAATATCCATACCGTCTTCCTGCACAGGAACACCTACAAGCTTTGCACCGTATGAACGGAAAGCATTAAGAGCACCTATAAAGCTTGGTTCTTCAACTATTACAACATCACCTTCATTAACAAGGCACTTTGTTGCAAGCTCTATTCCCTGCTGACCGCCTGAAACTATAATTGTATCATTAAAGTCTTCGCAGATGTTTTCTCCTTCTGCCAAAAGTTCTTTTACAAGCTCACGTAGCGGTGTATAACCTTCTGTAATACCGTACTGTAATGCAAGTACAGGATTGTTTGTAAGTACATCCTCTGCAATTTTTGCCATTTCCTCATTTGGAAAAAGTTCTGGCGCAGGGTTGCCACCTGCTAAAGATATAACTTCAGGGTCTGCCAAAGCCTTGAAAATCTCTCTTATTGCAGAACCTTTAATTTTACTCATTCTGTTTGAAATATTAAATTCCATTTTTTGCACTCCTTCTTTTAAATCAAATCAAAAAAACCTTCCTTTTTTTAAGAGGAAGGTTTTTAAAAACTCAAATTATTGTCTGTATATTGCGTTTGCCTTATAGTGCTGAATAATATTGATTACGGATGCAGCAATAACACCAACTGCCATTACAACGTAAATGATAAATTTTGAATCAAGAACCATAAGCGAATTTATGAAACATCCAAGTATACACAACACAGCCCATACTATTGATATAATAGGAGTTACCATGTTTTTGTGGTAACCTGCATTGAAAATACTGCCCAATATACCAATTACAAACAACAACAGCGGAATTAAGATAACGCCGTTAATTTCAAATTCAACACCTGTGCTCATAACTGCAGATTCAAATGCATTTGCAAAACCACCCTTGTAGTTATTCGGCAACAAAAGATAACCCATAATAGAAGCACTATGATTATTAAACTCAAAAGGCATAAACATTAGCGCTGTAGCACCAAGCATAAGTATTGTACAAATACTGTTAAGGAAAATATGTACATTAACATACTTAAGCCAACTGTTTTTCGAAAGATCAATAATGATAAAAACAACCGCAACTAAAGAAAAACCAAATATAAGTGCAGCAACAACAATTTTCGCAATGTATGTTGAATCATAAGTCTTAAGTATGTGGCTCATATTATTTGTGAACAACAAAGAATACAAAGCAAAACCTGAAAAAGCCAATGTAACTAACTTTGAAACAAGTCCACTGTTAAATTTCTTGAAACACATAAACAATGAAACCAAACCTAATACGAACAAAGCATATACATTGTTGTACAGGTGATCAAAACTGAATGTGTCTCCAATTTCTTTTTCCATAAGAGTAAGAATAGTTCTTGAGTCACCCTGAGTAGGAACACTTACCGGTCTCATAATAGAGAAGTCTTTAATGTTTTCATCAGGATATACCGCTGATATAGAAACTGTCTGCATAAAAAGCAACACTAAAAACGCCGCTATAAGCAAACCTATAATTAAGTTTTGTTTTTTTCTGTAACCACTACAAATCATTTTACTTTCCATTGTATTTCCTCCCATTTCTGCATGTGTTTTTAGTATACCACACTTAGTTTTGAATGTCAATTAAGCAAAATAATTTTTTCGGTTTTAAAAAGAAAAATACGCATCATTTGGTTAAATGCACAAAAATACGGTTCAATATTTGTAAAAAATGCCAAATGTCAATTTTTCAAAATCGGCAATACTTGACAATCATTTTGAAAAATAATATAATGAGTGTGTTGAAACAATCAACAAACCACTAAATGCAATGACTTGGAACAAGTAGATATCCGAGGTACTCAAGAGAGAGGCGGCGGTTGGTGTGAGCCGTAGGGGAAACGGATATTGAATACATCCAAAGAGCAGCGCACCGAACAATAATATATATTAAGTAGGCTGTGCCGGCTGACAACCGTTAATGTGTCAGAGTATACGTTTTGTGTACTTGTAAAGGGCAACACCGTGAGATGTTGTCAAATTGAGGTGGTACCACGGGAGTTTTTATCTCGTCCTCATAATTTATATTATGTTGGACGGGATTTTTTTCGTCCAAAAGGAGGAAAAAGAAATGGTTATTTTAATGTTGGTAGTGTTTTTTGCGGTTATGATTGGCGTAGGTATATATTGCCGAAAAAACGCAACAGATGTTAACGGCTTTGTATTAGGCGGTCGCTCGGTAGGTCCGTGGCTTACAGCTTTTGCTTACGGTACATCATATTTTTCAGCCGTTATTTTTGTAGGCTATGCCGGACAATTTGGATGGAGATTTGGTATAGCATCTACATGGATTGGTATGGGTAACGCATTTATCGGTTCATTGCTTGCATGGGTTATATTGGGCAGAAGAACGAGACTTATGTCACAACATCTTGAAAGTGCAACAATGCCTGAATTTTTTGGAAAGAGATACAACAGCAACGCGCTAAAAATTGTTGCATCAATTATCGTATTTATATTCCTTATTCCTTATACAGCTTCATTGTATAACGGTCTTTCAAATTTGTTTAATATGGCATTTCCGGATATTCCGTACAGTGCAATTGTAATTTTAATGGCAGTACTTACAGGAATTTACGTTATAGCAGGTGGCTATATGGCAACGGCTATTAACGACTTTATTCAGGGCATTATTATGCTGGTTGGTATTGTTGCAGTAATTGCTGCAGTCTTAAATGGACAGGGTGGCTTTGAAAATGCTTTGGCAAAGCTTGCCGAAATACCCGGGGAATCTTCAGGAGTATACAATTCATTCTTCGGTCCAGAACCTCTTAACTTATTATTTGTTGTAATATTAACATCACTTGGAACATGGGGATTGCCTCAGATGGTTCAGAAGTTCTATGCTATAAAAAGCGAAAAAGATATTGCAAAAGGCACAATTATTTCAACAGCTTTTGCTGTTATTGTAGCAGGCGGTTGCTATTTCCTTGGCGGATTCGGCAGATTGTTTACAGACAAATTGCCGGCAGACGGTTATGACGGAATAATTCCCCTGATGCTTGAAAATCTACCTGAAATACTTATAGGTATAGTTATTGTTTTGGTACTTTCCGCATCGATGTCCACACTTTCATCACTTGTACTTGCATCAAGCTCAACCTTGACACTGGATATGATTAAAGATCATATGATAAAAAATATGTCCGAGAAAAAACAGGTATTTATTATGCGTGTGCTTATCGTTGTATTTGTTGCAATATCAGCATTTATTGCAATTAACAAAGGCAGTCTTGGATACATCGCTGATATGATGGGTATTTCATGGGGTGCTTTGGCAGGTGCTTTCCTTGCTCCGTTTATGTTTGGTTTGTACTACAAAAAGACAACAAATGCCTCCGTATGGGTATCATTTATCTTTGGAGCCGGCATTATGGTTCTAAATATGTTGTTCAGACCATACTTCCCCGAAATTTTACAATCACCTATCAACTGCGGTGTTATAGCAATGCTTGGAGGAATTATCCTTGTCCCTGTGGTAAGCTGGATTACTCCTAAACCAAATAAGGAAATGGTTGAAGAATTATTCTCCTGCTACAACCAAAAGGTTACTGTAGATGCAAAAAAATCATTGGGTGACTAAATTGAAAAAGTCTGACAATTTATGTCAGACTTTTTCTTTTTTTGCTAAAAATCGTTTACAATTAATTAACAATATGTTAAAATAATATTGTGTTGCTTACATAAAACAACACAATAAAAAATTTGAATATGGAGGGCTTAAATCAATGGAAAAATTGTTTAAGTTGAAACAAAACGGCACGAATGTGCGTACCGAAATATTAGCCGGTATTACCACATTCATGACAATGGCGTACATTATCGCGCTTAACCCTAACTTACTTACAAATTTCGGTAATGACGGGGGACCTGCATTATGGAACGGTGTATTTTTAGCAACATGTATTGCTTCAGGTATAGCAATGATTTGTATGGCATTTTTGGCAAATAAGCCTTTTGCTTTGGCTCCGGGTATGGGTCTTAACAGTTTCTTTGCTGTTGTTGTAGGTAACATTGTTACAATGACAGGTACAAGTTATCTTGTTTCCTTCCAGGCAGCACTTTGTATTATCCTTATTGAAGGTATAGTGTTCATTATTTTATCTGTTCTTTCAATAAGAGAAAAAATTGTTGATGCAATTCCTGTTGGTATTCGTAATGGTATTGCTCCTGCTATCGGTATTATGCTTATGAATATCGGCCTTGGTTCAAATGCAGGTATTTACAATGCTGAAGGTACTCCTTTCTATGTGCTTAAAGACTTCTTTGGCGCTTTGACTCCTTCTGTTATTTCAAAAAGTATGGGCGATGCTTATCCGGCAATGGTACTTACAGTTGCAACAATGTTTATCGGCTTGTTTGTGATGATTGTTCTTGACAAGAAAAAAGTTAAGGGTTCAGTTTTGATAGGTATGCTTATTGCAAGTATTATATACTGGGCAGGTCAGGCAATTTTCTTCCAAGTGAACCCATTTGCTTCACTTGCAACAGCTTCATTTGTTCCTCCATTTGCTGATATGGCAGCTACAACACTGTTTAAATTTGACTTTGCAACATTAATGCAGATTGGCTGGTTTACAGTTATTACATTGGTTATCACATTCTGTATGATAGATATGTTCGATACAATCGGCACATTTGTAGGTGCAGCTTCACGCGGTGGTATGCTAGATAAAGACGGCAAAATGCCTAACATGAGAGAAAGTCTTCTTTCAGATGCTATCGGTACTGTTGCAGGTGCATGCACAGGTACATCAACAGTTACAACATTTGTAGAATCAGCTTCAGGTATTGAAGCAGGCGGTAGAACAGGTCTTACAGCTTTGACAACAGGTATTTTGTTCCTTGCTTGTATGTTCATTGCTCCTATTGCCGCAATAATTCCACCTGCTGCAACATCATCAGCTCTTATTTATGTTGGTATCTTGATGATTTCAGGTCTTAAAAATATAAACTGGGATGATCTTGACCAGGTTGTTCCTGCTGCTATTATGTTAATTACAATGCCTGTTTCAGGTTCAATCGGACACGCAATCGGCTTGGCTTTGATTTCTTACACATTGATTAAAGTTTTCAGTGGTAAACCAAAGGATGTATCAATTCTTACTTACATCATTTCATTGATATTCCTTGTTAAATTCTTCTTGGTTGTCTGATATTATAACTATAAAATCCTAAGCGGATATCCGCTTAGGATTTTTTTGACTAATTCACTTATAAAAGATTCAAAAATCTATTTAATCATACAAAAAGCATAGTGCGAAGACTATGCTTTTTTATTTATTTAATTAATTATTATTTAACAACTATAATTGCTTTTACTGACCCGTAGTATTCATAAACAAACAACTTAGCCGCTTCTACTGAAACTACTTCCTCTGTTTCTTCATCTTTTACAACAGTTTCATTAAAGGATGACAACGAAGTCAAATCAAATGATTCCTGCTGAGTAATCTTATCGCTACCCTTAGCTTCAGGATCATATACAAAGAACTTGGTTGAACTTGGAGCACTGCGTGAATATACTTTGTCAGAACCTTCGCAATCTTCTGGTTCATCTTCCAATGCAATATCAAACAGCTGGGTTGTTCCGTCAACCTGAGCACCTACAAGTAAGCCTCTGTACAATACTGTTTGGTGTGTGGTAGAGCCTTCACTAATAGTTTTCTTGCCTGCTTCAAAATCATCTGCATCAAGTGCATGAATTATTGTTTCTTCATTTATATAGCCCTTGTTATTTGTTACAAAAATTATTACATCACCAACTGAGTATTCGCCTGCTATAACATTAGCATCAGATGTAAAGTATGTTTTTTCTGATACTGTGCCGCTGCTTGTAATCTGATAACCTGTTACCTTATCACTTTCATCACCATCAGCATTTGTTTCCTGCTGGATTTTTGTAATAACAAACAATGGTGTGTTGTATTCTACAACCGCTTGGGTTTCTTCTGTTTCATAAACAACAACTACCTCAGCAATATTAAGACCGCCTGTTACATTGTAAGCTTCAACAATGTATTCCTGACCATCCTTAAAGTAACTGCTTGACTTTATGCCGTATGCTTCAAAATCAGTTCTGCCCTCACTGTTTTCTTCACTTTCTGTAGGAACAATAAATACTTCTGTGCTTGAACTAATGCGGAATTTGTCGGAACTTGTATCACCTTGAAAATCACGGCTTGAAGATTTATACTTCATTTTATTATTATTTTCATTTCTCTCAAAAGCCTTGAATGTAGTTTCATCATCCGGGTCTTCTCTTTCTTCGTTTATAATAACTGTATCAATTTCAGAGATTTCCCCTGCAGAATTAAGTGTGTACTTAACAAGCTGTGAGTATCTGCTGCCATAACCATCAATGTTTGTGTTAGGTTCACTTGCAGCTTCTTCAAGTATTTCCTTAACTTTATCTGTACTGGAGCATACTTCACCGTCAATCTTAACTTTTTTTGCAACATTTATATAAGGCGAACCCATTGTTGGTGTCTTTTTGGAAACCAAAGCAATTCGTACCACATCACTGCTTGATACTGATACATCTGCAATGTAACCAAAGTATGTAGTTGTGCTTGCTGTTTTCATAATATAAGCAACTCTGCCGTTTACATCAAGATATGCCTTACAGTTGTCACCTGTTCTTAAAGCACTAATAGCACTTTCGCCATATTTATAAAGATATGTGGAAATTTCATACTCTGTACCGTTAATGTTTACGTATTCATCATCAATTTCCTTAATTGTACCTGTTACATTTTTATTTGATACTGTAATGTCAAGTGTAGTTCTGCCGGCTGTTCCCTTACCTTTCTTTACAGTAAGAACATTGTACTGTACAAGATTTGTAAGACCTGTTATACTGCCGGAGCTGTTTTTCATTGTAATAACATAATCGCCGTCTTCATCATCAATAGTTAACTGATTATCATTATCAGAACCTACAGGTCTGAACATATCGACAATATATTTATCTGTTCTGTTAACAGATTTTACAACGTATGTTTCGTATGATTCTACTACCATCTTGGTGTAGTTTCCGCCATTTGAAATAAGTTCTATTGTACCTGCTTCAATGTTAAGATCTGCAGGAGTAATATCCGTTCTTACTTCGCCGTTAAAGGAAACAACAGCTTTTGCATCAACTCTGGCCTCTCTTACATTTGTAGCAGTAGCACTTTCGTAATACTGAACCGTGTAACCTGCTTCATAACTACCTGATACTTTGTTCAAGTTTGAAGCGTCAATCTTCAAAGAAACATTTGAACCTGCTTTGCTGTATGCAAGCACAAGCTTCTTCGAACCGTCAATGTCTGTTTTGTAATAGTATTCTACATACTTACCCAAAAGACCATCTAATGAAATACCGTTTTTAGCAACTGAAACATTACTATTGTTAGACTCATTGGTAAAAGTAGCATATCCCACACGTGCAACTGTACCGGTTTCAGAAACTGTGTTAGTTTCGTCAGCCACCAACTCACCGCGCGCTTTTGTAATCTTAAGTTTATCCTTTAACCATGTCTGATTTGATGCCATATAAATAGGGCCTGCTTCATGGTCTATTTTTTCAAGCATATTAACATCCAATGCATTGTATATCATCTGTGCAATATGAGCACGCTTTGCAGGCTGACCTGTAACTACAGGAACATTGTCTGTAAGGTTAAGATTTCTTGCTGTCTGCAAATAACCATAATACCAAGGCTGATTTGGAACTGTATTCTGGACAGATTCAGCCTGTCCTCCATAATTAAGTGCACAAACAATCATCTTAAGAGCCTGTTCATATGTAACATTGCTGTTAGGTTCAAAAGTTGTAAGGGTCATACCGTTTATAATGCCAAGATCATAAGCTGTTCTGATATCACTTATACCCCAGTGACCTTCAATATCTGTAAACGGAGTACCTGCAGCATCTGTACTGCCTAAACCGGCACTTGCCATTGCTCTCATAAGCATAGTTGCAAATTCTGCACGGGTAACATCCTTATCGGGACCGAATGTCCCATCCTCATAACCATTAATAATTCCAAATGCGGATAAAATTGTTATGGAATCATAAAAATTATTTTCCGTATCAACATCGGAAAATGCTGCTGCATTAGGGATTGTTATCATGCCAAAAAGCATTGTTAATGAAAGTAATGCAGCTAAAATTTTTGATAATTTTTTCATTTGTCTTCCCTCCTAAAAAAAATTATAAATTACACACTATAAGTAATATAATTTTATCATAGCATAACAAAAAAATCAAGCATTTTATTCAACCAATACGTAGGAATTTGTTGATTTTTTTGTTAACTTTTACTAATTCAGAACCCGGAAGAAATTATATCATCCCCAATTTTTTTAAATACCGGGCATGCAGACTCTCCTCCGCTTATGCCGTCCTCTGCCATAACAACGCAAACATAACGTGGCTTTTCGGTAGGAAAATAGCCTGCAAACCATCCTTGCTGCATAGTTTTTCCATCCTTTATCCATCCCGTTTCGGCAGAGCCAGTTTTTCCGCCTGAATTACATAAATCAAGTTGTGCTCCCTCTCCGGTACCGTCAGACACAGCCAGATTCATCATATTCATAAGCCTGCGGGCAGTTGTTTCGCTTACAACCCTGCCAAGTTCCGTGCCTGCCATCTTATTGCACACACCTTCCTCATTAACCATTCCGCTTATCAATGCAAGCTGGTTTCTTATTCCTCCGTTGCATATTGTACAAAGTACATCTGTAATCTGAAGAGGCGTAACCATAACATCTCCCTGCCCTATTGAAACATTTGCCATTGCCGCATTATTACCTGCATATTTAGGTACAATTCCACCTGCTTCCACAATTCCGTTTATACAAAGTACCTCTTTGCCCAACCCAAATTCCAAGGCATAATTTCTTATATCTTCTATGCCTGTAATTTCGCCAAGAGTATAAAATGCACAGTTACATGAATTTGCAAATGCCTGCTCCAGTGTCTGTAAGCCGTGCCCCTCTTTTTGGTGGCACACAAATTCTGTTCCGTCTATTACAGTTGAACCCGTACATTCAAAATACATCTCGTCATTATAGTGATTTTCCAAAAAAGCCGCTGTTACTATAATTTTAAAAACCGAACCCGGATTATATGCGGAAATAGCTTTGTTAACTAGCTCTCCATCCTTGCCGTCAAGGTATTTTTCCAGCTCTTCGGCATTATAATCAGGTCGGCTTGCCATTGCAAGAATTTCTCCACTTTTGCAATCTGCTACAACTGCCGCCCCGTTAATTTTGTAAAAATCCATGGCGTTTTCCACAATTTCCTGTATGTGATAATCAACAGTAAGGGATATTCCTCTGTAAGAATTTAACATATCTATTGCATAGCCTGATGAAACCTTGTTATTATTTATATCCTTAAGGTAAGATATTTGCGAATCCTCATTGGCAGACAGCACGTAATCAAATGCACCCTCTATACCGCTGCCGCTTCCGTCGGCAGATATATAGCCTATAATGTGACTAAGTAATTCAGTTTTACGGTTACCGACATAATACGGTGTACCATCTTTTACTACAAGCTTCATTTTTGCATCGGTAAGCTTTATCATATTTCTGTCATATATAATTCCTCTCGGACTTACAAAGTCAACAGTTTCTGTTCTTTGAGCCATTACCTTTTCAGTATAATATCTGCATTTTACAACACCGACATAAAAAACACGAAAAGTCACAAATAAAGTCAATATGCAAAAACAAACTAAAGCAAATTTTATTCTTTTCATAATTATCACCTTTTTTAGTATTGTCAAACACATAAAAAATATGATAAAATTAAAATAAACTTATTAAGAGGAAGTTTTTTATGAGAAAAATAACTGTAGAAAAAAATGATGCCGGACAAAGACTTGATAAATTCATGCACAAGTTTTTCAAATCAGCCATGCCTACATCTATGATTTACAAAAGCATTCGCAAAAAAAGAATAAAGATAAATGGCAAAAGAGGTAATGAAGGTGACATACTTCAGGTTGGCGATGTTCTGGAAATGTATATAAATGACGAATTTTTTGAGCAGGAAAAAACACCTGTAACAAAAGTAAAGGCAGATTTTAACGTTGTTTACGAGGATGAAAATGTTATATTTATAGATAAACGGGCAGGTATAGTTGTACACGATGATGATAACGGCACAGTAAACACATTGGTAAATCAACTGTATTCTTACCTTATAGATAAGGGAGAATACAATCCCGACATTGAAAACAGCTTTGTGCCTTCGCTTTGCAACCGCATAGACCGTAACACAAGCGGTATAGTAATTGCCGCCAAAAATGCACAGGCACTTCGGGAAATGAATGAAATAATAAAGTTAAGAAAAGTTCATAAATACTACCTTGCATTGGTTGAAGGTACACCAAAAAAGAAAAGTGATACAATGACTGCTTACCTTTTTAAAGATAAAGTTAAAAACAAGGTGTATGTAACGGATAAAAAACAGGACGGTGCGGTAAAAATCATAACCGCATACAAAACAATCAAACAAATAGGGCAAAACACACTTGTGGAAGTGGATTTGATAACGGGTAAAACCCATCAGATAAGAGCACACTTTGCACATATAGGCAATCCTCTTGTAGGTGACGGCAAGTATTCAAAGCTTGACAAAAACAAAAGTGCCAGAAAACATCAGGCGCTCCACGCATATAAACTTGTTTTTGAAAAAGAACTTGAATATGAATGTTTAGGCTACCTTGGCGGCAAAAGCTTTGAATCCAAAAGTGCAGATTTTGTATAAAAACTGAGGTAAATATATTGCCTCAGTTTTTTCTTGTCATTTCAAGAATTAATAAATTTCATATTGCTTTTTTCAGCAAAATATATTATAATAATCCCCATGACTATCATATTTCTGTTTTTTTCGACTAATTATGCAAAAGACTCTTTAAAAAGGAGATTATAAATGAAACTGAAAAAACCTGTTGTGGATTACAGAAAAATACGACTAAACAATATTACATCCAAAGAATACAGACACATATGGCTTTTAATTATATTCTGGGCAGTTTTCGCCACTTTGTTTGCTGTGGAGGAAAGAATTTTTACATTTGATAATTATTATCATCCCGTACACTGTTTTTTGGACGATATAATTCCATTTAATGAATGGTTTGTTATTCCTTATATGTATTGGTTTGTATTTGTTGCGGGAATGTTTGTGTATACAATGCTTTACGACATTAAGATATACAAAAGATTCCAGTATTATATGGCAATAACATATATGAGTGCACTTATAATTTACCTTATATATCCAACCGAACAGCTACTGCGTCCTGCCGAATTTGAAAGAGATAACATTTTAACCTGGGTTGTAAGCCAGGTATATTCATCGGATACCAGCACAAATGTTTGCCCATCAATACATGTAATGGGTGCCTGCGCCGTATGGTCGGCATCGATGTACATTGAGCGTTTCAGAAAAACAGGCTGGCAGATTTTCTACGGCATAGCAACTGTTTTAATTTGTTTATCAACGGTATTTATGAAACAGCATTCTGTAATTGACATATTCTGTGCACTGCCGATATGTGCAATTGCACATTATTTCTGCTTTATACGTCCTGCAAGAAAAGAAAAAAGGGCACTTGAAAACACAAAAGCATAATTTAACCCCGTTGAGGTAACCTCAACGGGGTTTTAATTATTACTCCATTATTAAGCGCTGATTCAAAACTATTTTAATAATTCATCATATGAAGTATCAAGAATTTCTCTTATTGCTTTTAACTGCGTTGCATAAATGTGCTGAATTCCGCGCTCTATCTTTACCAATGATTCTCTCGTTATATCAATACCCATCAACTGCATTTTTCTGACAACTTCTATTTGTTTTATCTTCTTTTCTTTCCTGATTCTTTTAATATTTTTACCAATGCAAATATTATCCTGTTTAATTTTTTGTTCCAACATAATAAATCTCCTCACAAAACGAACCAAAATAAGCACTTTTTGCTTGATTATATACTTATTATGTGTTATAATGGGACTCGTATTAGTCCTTTTAGTGGAGGTGCTTGTTGTGATACTTGATATTACAGGAATTGAATTAACCCCGGGAAATAACGAAGAAAATTGTTTAAGAAATGGCAAACACAATACCGAAGAGGGTAAGCCCATAGAATGCTGTTGCGATGAATGTGATTATATGAAATGTTGTTTTATTGCAAACAATTTCATTAATTGTAAAACCAATGATAAAAATAAGATATAGGCAACAAAAAATCAGACACATCAGTTGATGTGTCTGAAAAATTATATTTTAATTATTTGCTCATAGCTTCTTCAATAGCAACTGCAACTGCAACAGTAGCACCTACCATTGGGTTGTTACCCATACCGATTAAGCCCATCATTTCTACATGAGCAGGAACTGAAGAAGAACCTGCAAACTGAGCGTCTGAATGCATACGGCCCATTGTATCTGTCATACCGTAAGAAGCAGGACCAGCAGCCATGTTATCTGGGTGAAGTGTACGGCCTGTACCACCACCTGAAGCAACTGAGAAGTACTTCTTGCCGATTTCGTTACATTCCTTTTTGTATGTGCCTGCAACAGGATGCTGGAAACGTGTTGGGTTTGTTGAGTTACCTGTAATGGAAACGTCAACCTTTTCCTGATGCATAATAGCTACACCTTCACGAACGTCGTTAGCACCGTAGCATCTAACCTTTGCTCTTTCACCATCTGAATATGCTTTTTCAGAAACTATGTTAAGTTTACCTGTAGCATAGTCAAAATCTGTCTGAACATATGTGAAGCCGTTGATTCTTGAAATAATTTTAGCAGCATCTTTACCAAGACCGTTAAGGATAACCTGCAATGGAACCTTTCTAACCTTGTTAGCTGTTTTAGCGATACCGATAGCACCTTCAGCAGCAGCGAATGATTCGTGACCTGCTAGGAAAGCAAAGCACTTTGTATCTTCACGAAGAAGCATAGCGCCAAGGTTACCATGACCGATACCTACTTTTCTGTCGTCAGCAACTGAACCGGGGATACAGAAAGCCTGCAAACCTTCACCGATTGCTTCAGCTGCATCAGCAGCAACTGTAATGCCTTTTTTAATTGCAATAGCTGCACCTACAAGGTAAGCCCATCCTGCATTTTCAAAGCATATTGGCTGAATGCCTTTAACGATATCGATAACGTCGATACCTTTGTCTTTACAAATTTTTTCAGCTTCTTCCAAAGAAGAAATGCCATATTTGTTAAGTGTTTCGTTAATCTGATTTATTCTGCGTTCATAACTTTCAAACAAAGCCATTTTTTCTTCCTCCTATTCTGTTCTTGGATCGATGTACTTAGCTGCATCGTCAAATCTGCCGTATGTGCCTGTAGCCTTTTTCAAAGCTTCGTCAGCAGACATACCTTTTTTGATGTTTTCCATCATTACGCCAAGTTTAACGAATTCGTAACCGATAATTTCATCATCGTCAGAAACAGCAACTCTTGTAACATAACCTTCAGCCATTTCAAGGTAACGAGGACCTTTAGCAAGTGTTGCGTACATTGTACCAACCTGGCTACGTAGACCTTTACCCAAGTCTTCAAGACCTGCACCGATAGGAAGTCCGTTTTCAGAGAAAGCTGACTGTGTTCTACCGTAAACGATCTGCAAGAAAAGTTCACGCATAGCTGTATTGATAGCATCACACACAAGGTCTGTGTTTAGTGCTTCCAAAATAGTTTTGCCAACAAGGATTTCTGAAGCCATAGCTGCAGAATGTGTCATACCTGAGCAACCGATTGTTTCAACCAATGCTTCCTGGATAACACCTTCTTTTACATTAAGGCTTAGCTTACAAGCACCCTGCTGAGGAGCACACCAGCCGATACCGTGTGTAAAACCGTTGATGTCTTTAATTTCTTTTGCTTTTGTCCAAAGGCCTTCCTGTGGAATAGGAGCAGGACCATGGTCTGCACCCTTAGCGATTGGGCACATATTTTCTACTTCATGTGAGTAAATCATTTTATTTCTCCTTTCACTTGTTTGTAAACAAAATCTTACCTTATATATTCTACAAAAAAATACGTCAAATGTCAATGTTAATCTATTGCTTTGTTAAAAATTTTTCAATTTGTTGCATAAATGTCAAATTTTCAGAAAAAAATATATAATTTTGAATAAAAAACTGCACTTTTTTAATTTACCACTTTACAACGCTAAATTATTGTGGTACAATAATCAAAGCTTAAAAAATAATACGGTACATTACCGTAACAAAAGGAGTTTTTAATATGAAAAAGATTTTAGCATTAGTTTTGGCACTTATTATGGTTTTTTCTTTTGCCGCATGTTCACCGGCAAAAAATGCAGATAACCTTGCAAAATCACTTGACGGTGCATTGATTGTTGCAGAAGCAGGCTCTGCAGGTGAAGAACTTGCAACTACAGATTCAAAATTTGCAAATGCAGAATTCACTGCAGTTGAATCTATGTCTGCAGCATTGATGGAAGTTTCATCAGGTACAGCAGACGGTGCTGTAATTGATAAAATTACTGTACTTGGTTCCATTGGTGAAGGCACAAACTACACAGACCTTACAATTGTTGAAGGTTACTCCTTCGCTGCAGAAGAATACGGTATTGCATTCAGAAAGGGCAGTGATATTACAACTGCTGTAAATGCTGCAATTGCAGAACTTATGGCAGATGGCACAATTGATAAAATTGCCGCAAAATACAATCTTGCAGAACAGATTATCAAAGACGGTGCTCCTCAGAAAGATACATACACAGAAGGCGACCTTGCTTCTATTCAGAAAAAAGGCGAACTTGTTATCGGCATCACATACTTTGCCCCAATGAACTATAAAGATGACAGCGGCAAGCTTGTTGGTTTTGAAACAGAATTTGCAGAAGCTGTTTGCGCAAAACTTGGTGTGAAGGCTAAATTCCAGGTAATCAACTGGAATTCAAAGGAAGTAGAACTTGCATCGGGTAATATTGACTGTATCTGGAACGGTATGACAATTACTGATGACAGACTTGCAAACATGAGTATTTCTGTTCCTTACATGAAGAATGAACAGGTTATAGTTGCAAAAAGCAAATAATTAACAGGTTATAATTACAGGAAAGTATGGTTTAGGTTATGAATAGTAGTTTGTCAGTAGTTATGTCTGCCCTGTTTACAGGCTTTGGCGAAAACTGTATATTATTTATACTTACTTTGTTATCAGCAATTCCATTGGGATTGCTGATAGCATTTGGTACGATGTCTAAAATAAAGCCTATTAAGTACATTATGAAAGTGTTTGTATGGGTTATAAGGGGTACTCCTCTTATGCTACAGCTGTTTATTGTATTTTATGTTCCCGGGCTTATTTTTGATACCCCTATGAGAAACCGTATGCTGGCAGCATTTATTGCCTTTGCAATAAACTATGCGGCATATTTTTCAGAAATCTACAGGGGCGGTATTGAAGGCATACCAAAAGGTCAGTATGAAGCAGGTCAGGTTCTTGGGATGACAAAAACCCAGGTTTTTTTCAAAGTTGTTTTATTTCAGGTTATAAAGAGAATTGTTCCTCCTATGGGTAATGAAATAATTACCCTTGTAAAGGATACCTCATTGGCACGTGTAATAGGTGTGCACGAAATAATTATGCATGCAGAAGATTACTCCAGAGTTGGCGTTATATGGCCATTGTTCTCTACGGCACTTTTCTTCCTTGCATTTGTTGGGGCATTGTCGCTTTTACTGAATTATGTTGAGAAAAAACTTGATTATTATCATTAAAAACGGAGGTTGTTATGTCAATTTTAAGCGTAAATGAAATTTACAAAAAATTTAATAAGACCGAAGTTTTAAAAGGCGTATCCTTTGATATGGAGGAAGGTCAGGTTATTTCTATTATCGGTTCATCAGGTAGCGGTAAAACCACACTTTTGCGTTGTATCGGTTTTCTGGAAACTGCCGACAAAGGTATAATAAAGGTTAATGATGAAATAATTTTTGACGCCAGGGACCATAAATCAAAGAAGAATGATGAAAAGCGCAAGCTACAATCAAATTTTGGCTTTGTTTTTCAGTCCTTTAACCTGTTTCCTCAATACAATGTAATGGACAATGTAACACTTGCGCCTAAGCTTCTGGCAAGGGAACATCCCGACTTTAAGGAAAATAAAGCAAAAATATATAAAGAAATTGAAGATAATGCATACGAACTACTTGTAAAATCCGGCTTGGAGGACAAGGTTAAAAACTATCCCTGCGAGCTGTCGGGCGGGCAGCAACAACGAGTTGCCATTGCAAGAGCACTTGCACTTAATCCTAAAATTATGCTCTTTGACGAACCTACTTCAGCATTGGACCCCGAGCTTACAAATGAAGTTTTGAAAATTATAAAATCATTGGCAGACACCAATATGACCATGATTATTGTTACCCATGAAATGGCATTTGCGAAAAATGTTTCCGACAAGATAATATTTATGGACGGCGGCGTTATTGCCGAGGAGGGTTCTCCAGAAGAAATATTCGGAAATCCCAAAACTCAAAGACTAAAAGAATTTTTAAGTAACGCAAAAGTTTAGGGATGTAAAAAGGTCCAGACTGCAAAAAAGAAATAGAATACAGAAAATAAAAGTATATATAATTTTGTTTGAAAATGAAGGGGCAGTAAAAAAACTGATTGTTTTTTTACTGCCCTTTTTTAATTCTTCCACTATACATCCGTACCGCAGGATTTATAGTTACTGTAAGTACCATTTTTACACCTCAAAAAAACACACTTTGACCATTATGCAACTTTTTTAAAATCTTTGCAATTAGATATTGAATTTTTTTTATTTTTATAGTATAATAGTTTGTACGGTTATACTTTCCACCTATGTGGGAATTATAATACCATCCGTACTAGTCGGGGCGTTAGCGGTGCCTTGTACCCATAATCCGCTATAATGGGGACGAATGCCCTTATAAGGGTTGAACTTACAGGTCAATGATTAACTTTATCAATGTTGAAAAATTCGGTTCTGCGTGACCGGGAACTGTGAACCTTGTCAGGTCGGGAACGAAGCAGCAATAAGCAGACACTCCCGAGTGTACGCAGTCTAGCCGAATTTGAGTTGAGGGTTCTTTATACTCTGGGGGTTTCAATTCGAATTTGGGCTGTACGGTTTTTTTATAGTATTATTTTTACGGGAGAGGTTATGAAAATGGCATATCAGGCTATTTACAGAAAATGGCGTCCCACAACATTTGAAGACGTTGTTGGGCAGTCACACATTACAGACACTCTTAAAACTGAAATAAAAACAAACAGACTTGCTCATGCTTATCTTTTTTGCGGCACACGCGGTACGGGTAAAACTACTACTGCAAAAATCTTAAGTCGTGCGGTTAACTGTGAAAAGCCACTTGAAAACGGCAATCCGTGCAACGAGTGTGCAAGCTGTAAGGGAATTCTTAACAACACCATTATGGATATTGTGGAAATTGACGCGGCATCCAACAACGGTGTTGAAAACATACGTGAACTGCGTGATGAAATTTCCTACACTCCTGCAAATGTAAAATATAAAATATATATAATAGACGAAGTTCATATGCTTTCAACAAGTGCCTTTAATGCACTTTTAAAGACATTGGAAGAACCGCCTGCACATGCAATATTTATTCTTGCTACAACAGAGCCGCAGAAAATACCTGCAACCATACAGTCAAGATGTCAGAGATTTGACTTTCGCAGAATTTCTGCCAAAAATATTGCAGGCAGAATTGGTGAAATCACAAGAAAAGACGGCATAAATATTACAGCTGATGCAATACAATTGGTTGCACAGCTTGGTGACGGCTCAATGCGTGATGCACTTAGCATTCTTGACCTTTGCAGTGGTATTGAGGGCGAAATAAGCCGTGAAGATATTGAAAATGTAACAGGCTCCGTCAGCCGTACCGCACTTGTTAACCTTGCAGTTGCACTTATAAATTCCGACATTTCATCTGCCCTTAGTCTTATAAACAAAATGATGGAATCAGGCAAGGAAATAGGTAATCTTATTGATGAGCTTATAATGTGTATAAGAGAAATACTTATTTGCAAAATTATGGATAATCCATCCGAGGTGGTTGACAAATCACCTGAAGATATTGATTCATACAAAAATATTGCAAATGCTGCACCAAAGGAAGTATTGCTTTACATTATAAAAGTTCTTTCGGAAACAGCATCACTTTGCAAAACATCCACAAACCCAAGAGTTATGCTCGAGGCTTCTGCAGTTAAAATATGCGACCCTGCATCCGACGGCAGTACAGAAGCATTTTCTGCAAGACTCGGCAAAATGGAGGCTATGATAGCAACAGGAAAAATTCCTGTTGCAACGGCACCCGTTGCGGTTGCACCTGCAGTAATTGAAGAACCTGCACCGATTGTTGAAGAAGCTGCTCCCATAATTGAGGAAATCCCTGTTGCGGAAGACGTTGATGATGAGGAATATGTAAGCGATGCAGAAGATTATATTGAAGCGGATATGCCGCCATTTGATATACCGCAAATGCCCCCAATGATGGAGGTTGTTCCGACCTTCGATATGGCACAACCCATTGAGGAAAGCATTCCCTTTGATACCGCACCAATAACAGAAAATATTTCTGCACCTGCAGAAGAACAGCCTGCTGTTGAAGAAAACGCAGAAGATGTTTCGGAGATTAATACATCACATCTTGCAGATGTGCTTAAGGATATAAACAGTGCACTTGCACCTATGCTTAGAATGAGCAAAATAAAAGTTCGTGACGGCGTACACTATGTAGTTGCTCAGGATATATTTAAATTAACTATGAGCAGTAACAAAGAATTTACAGAAAGTTTAAAAGGCTTGTTAAAATGCGAACATTTAAAATTTGTAACAGAAACAGAATTTAACGGAACAGATGCAAAAGATCCCCTTGAAGACATAATTGCCATGGCAGGGGATGTTGACCAGATTTCCATATTTTAATTAAACTAACTTAACGGAGGAAATAAAATGGCTAAACACAGATTTAACGGAATGGGCGGCATGGGTAACATGAACAGCATGATTAAGCAGGCACAGAAGATGCAGGCTGAAATGGAAAGAATGCAGGCTGAAATGGAAGAAAAGAAATTTGAAGCTACTGCAGGCGGCGGTGCTGTTGCAGTTACGGTTTCAGGCAAAAAGGAATTACTTGATGTAAAAATTTCACCGGAGGCTTGTGACCCTGACGATGTTGAAATGCTTCAGGACCTTATTATCGTTGCAGTTAACGATGCAATGAAAAAGGCTGATGAAGATTCTATGAACCAAATGGGTAAAATCACAGGCGGAATGAATATTCCGGGGTTATTTTAATGGATTATTTTGTACCACCACTTGAAATACTTATAGAACAGTTTGCAAAATTACCTGGTATTGGTAAAAAAACCGCTACTAGGTTGGCTTTTCATGTACTTAATTCCTCAAAGGAAGATGCAGCCGCATTTGCAAACGCCATTACAAATGCAAAAGAACAGGTAAAGCTTTGCAAAATTTGTCAGAATATTACAGATACAGAAACCTGTGCTCTTTGCGAAAGTCCTAAACGTGACAATTCCGTAATTTGTGTTACGGAAAGTCCGAAAGATGTAATATCTATTGAAAAGACAAACGAATATCACGGACTTTACCACGTTTTGCACGGTGCTATTTCACCAATGGATAACATTGGACCAAACGATATAAAAATACCCGAGCTTTTAGAGCGTCTTAAGGACGATACTGTAAAAGAGGTTATAATGGCAACCAACCCAACAATTGAGGGTGAAGCTACTGCAATGTATATAGCAAAGCTTATAAAGCCATTTGGAATAAAGGTTACAAGAATTGCCCACGGTATACCCGTAGGCGGTGACCTTGAATACGCAGACGAAATTACACTTACAAGAGCTATGGAAGGCAGAAGGGAAATGTAGCCTTATGGATTTGCACGAAACAATGGAACGCCCGGAAAGAGTTGTGCTTGTTGGCGTACACACCGGCAGCAGAGATGAACTTAACGACTGTACCGAAGAATCTATGCAGGAGCTTGAGCTCCTTGCACAGACAGCAGGTGCAGAGGTTGTGGCACATTTTGTACAAAACAGACCTGCAGTTGAAAATGCAACTTATGTAGGCGAAGGCAAGGCAGAGGAAATACGCGATTTCTGTGAGCAGCAGGAAATCGATATTGTTATATGCGACGACGAGCTTACCGGCTCTCAGGTACGTAATCTTGAAGACTTTGTTGGCACAAGAGTTATGGACCGCAGTGCTCTTATTATGGACATTTTTGCATCAAGAGCAAAAACAAAAGAGGGTAAATTGCAGGTAGAACTTGCACAGCTTCAATATTACCTTACAAGACTTACAGGTTCATTTGTCAACCTTTCTCGTTTAGGCGGCGGTATTGGTACAAGAGGTCCCGGTGAAACAAAGCTTGAAACAGACAGGCGTCACATAAGAAACAGAATTTCCGTCATCCGCAAACAGCTTGAAGAAGTGGAAAAAAACAGAGAAAACCAACGCAAGCAACGTATTAAAGAGGGCTTACAGCAAATTGCACTGGTAGGATATACAAATGCGGGCAAATCATCATTGCTTAACTACCTGACAGATGCAGGAGTACTTGCAGAAGACAAGCTTTTTGCAACTTTGGACCCTACTGCACGCAAGCTTACGCTACCTGACGGTTCACCTGTTATATTGGTGGATACCGTTGGATTTATACGAAAACTGCCTCATCATCTTATAAAGGCATTTCGCTCCACTTTGGAAGAAGCAGTTATTGCAGATGTGCTTGTGCACGTTGTGGATGCATCGTCACCACAGATTGACCAGAATATTGAGGTTGTTGAAGGTCTTTTGCATGAGCTTGGCGCTTCGCAAAAGCCCATAGTTACAGCTTTTAACAAAACAGACCTTGTTCCTGAATTTTCGGCACACAAACAGATGTCCGTGGAAATAAGTGTTAAAAAAGGTCACAATATAGACAAACTTTTAGATACACTTTGCGAGGCTATGCCCGAAAAACGTCGCAGAGTAAAAGTTCTGATACCTTACAGCAAGGGTTCGGTACTTTCAGTAATATATGCAAATGCCAATGTGAATTCCGAAGAGCATACCCCAGAGGGAACTTTGATGGATATTACTGCAGATGCAAAAACTTATAATATGGTGAGTGATTTTATTGTATAGCTATAAAACAATTAAAACTGAAAATTCAGATGAATTTGTTGAAAAAAAATCCAGATTTATCGGCTATGCAAAGCCTGTGGTTACAGAAGATGAAGCCATAGAGTTTATTAAAAAAATCCGTGCCAAGCACCCTGATGCAACACACAACGTATATGCGTACAAGGTAAGAGAAAATAACATTCAACGTTATTCCGACGACGGTGAGCCTGCAGGCACTGCGGGAATACCCACACTTGACGTTATACAAAAAGAGGGTATTACAGATATTTGTGTTGTGGTTACACGATATTTCGGCGGCACACTTTTGGGTGCAGGCGGACTTGTACGTGCGTACACAAAGGGCGCAAAAATCGGAATAGATGCGGCACAGATTGTTGAGCGATATTTTTGTTTTGAATACACAGTAAACATTGACTACACAATGCTTGAAAAAATAAAGCTTGAAGCACAGGCCATGGGTTGCATACCCGGGGAAATTGTTTATGCAAATGATGTTACACTTACATTTTATGTACCCTATGATCTTGAGGGGTTTGAAGAAAAATTAATTGATATAACAAGTGGACGTGCCATAATAAAAAAAAGTGACAACGGTAAATTTGTTGATGTAAATTGAGGTTTTATATGAAATACGTATCAAACAACGAGGCTGAAACTCAAAAAATCGGATACGAGCTTGCAAAGGAACTGAAAAAAGGGGATGTAATTGCCTTTTTCGGTGACCTTGGTGCAGGAAAAACTGCATTTACAAAAGGTGTTTGCAGTTATTTTGGAATTGACGATGTTAACAGCCCTACCTTTACAATAGTAAATGAATATTATGGTGATATGACCGTTTATCATTTTGATGCCTACCGTATACACAGTAACAGCTGGCTTGACGGTGGTTTTGACGAATACTTGTATAACGAGGGTATCTGTATTATAGAATGGGCTGAAAATTTAGAAGACATTCTACCTGAAAGCACATATAAAATCACCATTACAAGAGATTTGTCAAAAGGTGACGACTACAGAGATATAGAGGTGTTAAAATGAAGATTTTAGCAATAGACAGTTGCTCTAATGTGGCAACTGCGGCTTTGGTTGAAGACGATTGTTTAATTGCTCAGTTTTCACTGAACAACAAAACAACACATTCCACAAAACTTTTGCCTCAAATTGAATATATGATGAAAAATGCAGAAGCAGAATTTGCGGACATAGATTTATTCGCCGTAACAGTAGGTCCCGGTTCATTTACAGGGGAACGAATAGGTGTTGCAACCGCAAAGGCTTTGGCTCACGCAACAGGAAAGCCTATGGTTGGTGTATCTGCACTTATGGCGATGGCATACAACATTAAATACACAGATTATCTTATTTGTCCAATTATGGACGCAAGACGTGAACAGGTGTACACAGCAACCTTCAAATGGGAGGGTGACAAGCTTGTTACAGTAAAAGAAGACAGAGCCATGGCTCTTGACGAACTTTTAAATGAGCTTGATGAAAATGTAATCTTCTTTGGTGACGGTGTACCCGTGTTTAAAGAAAAAATTTCCGAAAAGCTTGGCAACAAAGCTCATTTTGCACCTGCAAACCTTATGCACATTAACGGAGGCGGAGTTGCGGAGGCTGCAAAATCAGAATATAAAAAAGGAAATGCCTGCGACTATGCAAGCCTTGTACCTACGTACTTAAGGCTTTCTCAGGCGGAAAGGGAGTACAATGATAGGAATAGGAACTGATCACGGCGGTGTGGAACTTAAAACACACATCAAAAACTTGTTGGAATCAAAGGGTATTGAAGTTAAAGACTTCGGCATACATAGCACAGATTCAGTAGACTACCCGGATATTGCAATACCTGTATGTGAAAGCGTTGTATCAGGTGAATGCGAATGCGCAATACTTGTGTGCGGTACAGGCATAGGTATGAGCATTGCGGCAAACAAAATCAAAGGTATACGTGCCGCACACGTAACAGATTCATTCAGTGCAAGAATGACAAAAATGCATAACAATGCAAATGTAATTTGCCTTGGTGGCAGAATTACAGGGTCTGAAATTGCATCTGACATTGTAGAAGCATACCTTAACGCAAAATTTGAGGGTGGCAGACATGCAAACAGAGTAGAAAAAGTAATGGCTTTGGAAAATAAATAAAAAGGAGCGAAGGCTGATGAACCGCAGAGATAAACACAACTACTATCTTGATATAGCAGAAACTGTATTGGAGCGAGGCACATGCCTGCGCAGAAATTACGGTACTATTATCGTAAAAAATGACGAAATTATATCTACCGGCTACACCGGCTCACCACGTGGCAGAAAAAACTGTCTTGACCTTGGTTATTGCAGAAGAGAAAAGCTTAACATTCCACGTGGACAGAGATACGAGCTTTGCCGCAGTGTACATTCAGAAGCTAATGCAATAATAAGTGCATCAAGACGTGATATGATTGGCGCAACACTTTACCTTGCCGGCAAGGATGCTAAAACATGCGAGCTTATTCCCGATGCATCAAGCTGTGCAATGTGTAAAAGAATGGTTATAAACGCCGGTATAAAGGAAGTTGTTATCAGAAATACAAAGGATACATTTACAGTTGTTGATGTGCAGGAATGGATAGATAATGATGACTCACTATCAGACGAATTAGGCTATTAATGGCTGTAGTAAAACACATGCAAACTATATACAGAAGACGGCATATTAAAAATGCTGTCTTTTTTTTATATTTTTTAATATGTAATGTCAAAACTTTTAGAACGATTTTGTTTCCATTTATTTCCAATTGGTGTTATAATAAATTTAAGAGATACTAATGAAAGGATGTTTAAGGTGGAAGTATTGTCGCTTTTTAAGCCCAAAGAACCAAAAAGTAAATTTACCGAAATTCCAATAGACCAGGTAGTAGCAAACCCTCATCAGCCAAGAAAAACATTTTCAAGTGATTCATTGGCAGAGCTTTGTGATTCCATAAAGCAATACGGACTTATACAACCCATAACTGTACGAAAGGGTACATACTCAAAATACGAGCTTATTGCAGGAGAAAGGCGACTGCGCGCATGTACAATGGCGGGAATGAAAACCATACCTGCTATTATAATCGACGTAAGTAGTTACGAAAGTGCCGCCATTGCAATGATTGAAAATCTGCAAAGAGAAAACCTTAGTTTTTTTGATGAGGCAGAGGGGTACAGCAACCTGATATCCGACTTTAACATAACTCAGGAGGAATTAGCACAGAAAATAGGAAAAACTCAGGCAACCATAGCCAACAAAATACGCCTATTAAAGCTTAGCCCGGTTGTTAAAAAAATTATAAAAACAAATAATCTTACAGAGCGTCACGCTCGTGCTCTGCTTAAACTGCCAAATGAGGATATACAGCTTAAGGTTTTGAAAAAAATTACGGAAAATAACCTGAATGTTACTCAGACAGATGAATATATAGAATTTCTTTTAACTCCGCGCAAACCTAAAATCAATCAAAAATCTATGCGAATTTTTAAAGATATACGCATATTTTCAAACACCATAAAGCAGGCAATAGATATGATGAACAAGTCAGGTGTAAATGCTTATTCCGAAAAAAATGAAACAGACGAATATATAGAATACCTTGTGAAAATCCCAAAAATAAAGGAGCCGTGATTTTATCACAGCTCCTTTATTTTTATACAACCTCATTAACAGACTTTATTGCAATTTTGTACACTTCCTCTAAGACAGGTACGGAGAAATCATTACAAATTTAAAATTTTTCCAAGTATGTTCTTCTGAAATCTTTTTTAAAAAAATTTTATTCTCTTAATTAACATCGTTAATCACTTTTTGTGTAACAGAAACAAACATTATTATTAATATTTTTTTGATTTTTTACATTTCATCAAAAACCTCCTTGTGCAAAATGCCAACAAAAAACAGCTCATTTTATATTTCGAGCAAAAAACTGTGTCATACCATGTCGAATTTTGTCGAAATTTTGTAATACTTTAAAGCACATTTACCAAACTTGCTTTAAAATTGGGATTTTTTTCCAATTTCTATTGTAAATTACATTAAAAAATATTATAATAATAACAAAGAAGACAAAAATTTACAGGAGGTAAAAAATGAAAAAATTCAAGCTAATGGTAGCAGACGACAACAGGGAATTTTGTAATTTAATACGTGATTATGCAATGGCACAGGATGACATTGAATTTGCAGGAGCAACATTTGACGGTATATCCACACTTGATATGATCAGAGAAAGAAAACCGGATATTGTTATATTAGACAATGTAATGCCTCAGTTAGACGGCATAGGCGTACTTACACATTTAAAAAGCTTCCACGCATCGGACAGACCTAAAATAGTTGCTCTTACATCCTGCCCAACGGATGAATTTATGACAACTGCATACCGACTTGGTGTAAACTACACTATGTCAAGGAAAAGCGATGCAAAGGAAATTATAAACCGTTGCAGAATGGTTATGAATAGCACGCCGGTGGAATTACCCACAGAAAAACTTACGGTTTCGGACATAGAAAACCGCGTTACAGCAATGATACATGAAGTTGGCGTTCCTGCACATATTAAGGGATATTCATACTTAAGACTTGCAATTATGCTGGTTTTGGAGGACAGGCAGTTAATAGAATCTATAACAAAGCTTTTATATCCTACGGTTGCGAAGAAGTTTGATACTTCCGCAAGCCGTGTAGAGCGAGCAATACGCCACGCAATTGAGGTGGCATGGACAAGAGGTGACACCGAAACATTAAACGGCATTTTTGGCTTTACAATAAATCAGGCTAAAGGAAAGCCAACAAACAGCGAATTTATTGCTATGATTTCTGACAGATTAAGACTTCAGATGAAGGGTGCATAAATTAACATAACCGCAGGAAACTTATCTTTTCTGCGGTTATTCTTTTAAACTAAGCTTATAAAATAAAAAGACCATTCCACATTATGCAGAATGGTCTTAAAACACACTTTCAAATTGCGACTCGGTTTTAAATAACAACTATTCAAAAATTCAAAAGCGTGTTTTTCTCATCTTTAGCACAATTATAGTACAAAAATATGTTAAAGTCAAGAAAATATCTTTTCTTTAGCGCATTTTGGAGGTGTTATAATGAAAATATATGATTATGGCGGAAAAAAGAACATTTGTGGGGAACGAATACATGAGGCACGATGCAAGCTAAGAATGACTCAAAGTGATTTGGCAGCAAAGCTTCAACTTGCAGGAATAACAATAGAAAGAAACAGCCTTTCACGAATTGAAATAGGCACCAGATTTGTTGCTGACTATGAGTTAAGAGAATTAGCCAAAGTTTTAAAAGTTTCTGTAAATTGGCTGCTTGGAATTGAATAGACAAATACTCGTCTGTATCAACAGACGAGTATTTGTTATTATTTAATTTTCTCTGCCTCCGCAAGCATATTTTCTATAAATATCCCATATCCTCTCGTAGGATCGTTTACGAAAACATGTGTTACTGCTCCAATTAACTTCCCGTTCTGAACGATTGGGCTGCCCGACATACCCTGAACTATGCCTCCTGTACGGTTTATAAGCTCTTTATCGGTTATGTGAATAACCATACTTTTATTATCAGTAGAATTTATATTTATTTTTTCAACATTTACCGAAAACTCTTCTACCGTATTACCGTCTATACAACAAAATATTGTTGCATTTCCTGTTGATATTTCTTGTCTTGAGGCAACAGTAAGACGACGACTGCCTTCAAAATCTTTGGTTAATCTTCCAAAAATTCCATATTCTGTATTTGAGGTAATATCTCCTATTTCCGAAGAAATAAAATAGCCCTGAAGTTCACCCGGTGATGAAAATGTCCCTTTTGTTACATCGCTTACAGATGCATAATATATATTACTTTTCCCCGGAGTTATAAGCTTGCCGGTATCTGCATCGGCTACTCCGTGCCCCAAAGCACCAAACTTTTTGGTATCGGGCTGTACAAAGGTAAGTGTTCCCATTCCTGTTGTACCGTCTCTTGCCCATAGTCCCAAGCGATACTTTCCATCTTCTGAACATTTTACAGGCATAATGGTTGTACTCGATTTTTTACCATCACGTGTATAATCTACATTTAATTTTCCGTCGGTACAACTATCAACAATAGCTAAAAATTCTGTTGCAGAATTAACTGCTTTTTTATCTACAGCAACAATTATATCTCCCTCTTTAAGCCCCGCTTCCTTTGCAGGGCAATGCTTTTTACCGTCTTGGCCGTAAAAATCCGAAAGTCCCAGAATCATTATTCCGTCTACATTAATATTAACACCTATGCTCTGGCCTCCTAAAATAACCTCTGAATTTTTTGATGCCTCCACAATCTGATAGTTTGCAGGCACAAGGCTTGCAAACTGATAAGAAAAAACAAAAAATCCAAGCAAAAGAAAGGTCAGCTTTTTTCTTAAACCCCTTTGCAATAAAATCACCTCTTGTGATTAAATTTTCTCCTCCTTTTAGTGTCATATTCTGAAAAGATTTTTGGAATTAGTGTATTTTTTGGCGGTTGATTATAAATCTTCTAAGCTTTTAAAGGTATAACCCTGCTCCTTTGCGATGTTGATAATTTGTTCCAATCCGTTAGCATTATCTTCTGATACTGCGTGAAGCAAAATTACAGCCCCATTATGAAACTGCTTCGTTACCTGTTCTACTGCATAATTTACGCCTTTTTGATTGTTGGTATTCCAGTCTGCATAGGCAATACTCCAAAAAACAGATTTATAACCGTTTTTTTGAATTGTAGCAAGTGTTTTTTCGGAAAATTCTCCCTTTGGAGGTCTCATAAACTTCATATCCTGACCTGTAAGTTCCTTAAAACTGTCATTCAGGCCAACAAGCTCACTGGTAATTTCTTCATCATTTAAGTCAGGCATACTTGGGTGGTTTACCGTATGATTACCTACAACATGCCCTTCCTCTACCATTCTTTTAATAAGATCAGGCTCGTTTTTTATATACGGTCCCGTTACAAAGAATGCCGCAGGTGTATTTGTTTTTTTCAGAACATCAAGAATTTTTGCCGTGTAGCCATTTTCATAACCCTCGTCAAATGTCAGGTACATTACCTTTTCATTTGTATTTCCGAGATAATAACCGTCGTACCTTTTAAGCATTTCCTTCCAGCTTTCAGGAACCTCGGGCTGAGAATTTTCAACCTTTTTTAGTCCCCAACCTATTTTTGTGTTGTCATAGCCCATTCCCTGTGCAACCATATCCGTAGCTCCGCAGGCACACAGCGAAATCAGCATTGCACTGCATACTAAAAAGAAAAAAAGTCTTTTCAAAATCACACCTCCCGAATATAGTATGTGTAATTTAAAAAGACTTTTGATGTTAATTTGTTTCAGCATTGTCAGGCAGTTCCGGCTTTACATTTACGGTGTTGTAATTATCGTAAATAACCATACCCGGTTTGGCACCTTTGGGTTTTTTTACATTTTTTATTATAGTGTAATCAACAGGAACATTCGCAGAATTACGAGCCTTGCTGTAATAAGCACAGATTTTTGCTGCTTCCACTATTACATCATCAGAGGGGGTTCTGCCCTCTGTTTTTATAACAGTGTGGCTTCCGTGAATATATTTGGTATGAAACCACAAATCATTTGACCTTGACTGACGCAGTGTCAGCTCGTCATTTTGCATATTGTTTCTGCCAACATAACAAACAAAACCGTCCGGAAGCTGGAATTGCAAAGGCTTTGAAGCCTGCTTGCGGATTTTGGATTTTTCCGCACGTTTAACGTGGTAACCCTGGCTGTAAAGCTCATCACGAAGGTCGTTTATTTCTCTTTCATTTTCAACAATCATAAGGTTTTCCTTAATACTTTCAAGGTAGTCTATTTCCTGCTTTGCAAGCTCCATTTGCTCTGCTGTTACAACTTCTGCATTCTTCAGTTTCTGATAAATTGTGTAATATCTCTGTGCATTCTGTGAAGGCGATAATTCGGGTTTCAAAGATATTTTAACAAGCTCCATATTGTTATAGTAATCCTCAACCTCGATATATTCGTCCCCATAATTTATTCTGTACAAATCTGCAGTAAGCAAATCGCCAATTACTTTATTTTTTTCCTTATTTTCACAATCTTTCATTTTTTGCTGTTGCAGTGCAAGTTTTTTCTGGCATCTTTGAATATTTGTTTCAACAAATTTCATAAGACTTGATGTCTTTTGGGACATTCTTTCCTGAAAATCCTTTGTTTTAAAATATTCGTCTACTGCATCGTTTAAGGTTTCGCATTCTTTTACAACAAACATATTTCCGTAATGGGTAATGTTTATTCCGCTGAAGTCCTTTATTCTTTCTTCATCCTTATATATTAAAACAGGTGAAAATTCATTATTTTTTATTTTTCCAAAAACAATCTTTAAAAATTCAGCAAATTTTGTTTTTTGTTCATTTGTCATAAGCTGGCAGTTGGTATCCGCACTGCCTGTTGCACGGTATGCAATTTCACGTGCAGAAAGTGGCCCTACGCCCACAAAAGTATCCAGCAAAAAGCTGTCCGCGCCAAGGCTGTATGAAGATAATTTATCCTCAATATCCCGAAGAGATGCACAAACAGGATTTATTTTGCCCTGTGAGGGAGGCATTTCATACATCATACCGGGTATAAGCTGTCGCACCTGCGAAACAGAAAAATCAATATGCTTTATACTTCCCAAAACCTTGCCTTCACCATCAACAAGAATAATATTGCTTACTCTGCCCATAACCTCTATTATAAGCCGTTTTACAGAAACATCTCCAAGCTCGTCGTGGCTTTCTATATGAATTTCAACAACACGTTCGAAATCCGGTTGAGTAACAGCCACAACCTTACCACCTAAAAGGTGTTTACGTAGAAGCATACAAAACATAGGTGCTTTTTCGGGATTTTCCTTTTGCACCGTTGTTAAATGAATACGAGGGTTTGATGAGCTTGCACTAAGCACAAGCTTATGATTTTTGCCGCCTGCGCGCACACCCAGTATAATCTCATCATATTCGGGCTGCAAAACCTTATCCACTCTGCCATTTGTCAATATATTATTAAGTTCATGTGCCATACAAGATACAGCCAATCCGTCAAATGCCATAAGTAAAAATCCTTTCAAAAATACTGCTTTTATTATTTTAACATATTTTCGTCATAAATAAAAGACCAAGTTAATATTTATTTAATATAAACATGCACTTAAAACGTTACGGAGGTTTTATAAATGACAGAACTCAACAAAGAAAATGTATGTATAGGTGAAAAATCCATAGCTCTGTTTTCACAAGTCTACTGTGAAGCAGATGTTATTGTGCCCGATGTGTACCCCGATATATCCAAAATCATACACGTAAGCTCCACCGCAGGCATAACTGACAAAAAATGCTCTGCCAACCGTATGAGTGTGGATGGCAGGTCAGAAATTGTAATACTCTATTCAGGTGATGACAATAATGTGTACAGCATTTCCACCGGCCAGAATTTTTCGCACCTTATAGATGCAAAGGGCTGTACCGAGGGAATGTACGCCGAAGCGGAAATTAATGTGGATAATATAGACTTCACCGTTTTAAACTCAAGAAAGCTTAACATAAAAGTTCTTATGGGAATAGACGCGAATGTCTTAGAAGATGTAACTGCAGAGATATGTACTTCAATGGCTACCGATGACCCCTATGAAATTTTAAATTCAACAGTTTCTCCATATCGCACGGTAAGCAGGGTATGTGAACAATTATGTATACGTGAAAAGCTGGAAATACCAAGTGGTAAACCTTCAATTGAAAAAATACTGCGCACGGACGTTTGTATAAGAAACAAAGAGCATTCTCTGAGCACAGATAAAATGATGATAAAGGGTATACTTATTATATCAACTGTATATTGCAGTGATATTGACGGCAAAATACATTGTGTTGAGCACGAGGTTCCCTTTGCGGAAATGATTGGTATGCCCGATGTTACAGAGGATATGGACTCAAAACTTAAGCTATGTATAAACAGAATATTTTACAAGCCCGAGCCGGATGCGGACGGCGACTGCAGACATATTATGATAGAATGTATAGTAACAGCCAATGCCAAAGCCTGCAAACAGTTTGACCTGAACATTGTAAAAGATGTTTATTGTACAAAATACCCCATTATACCGGAACGGGATAATTCTGTAATAACAACACTTGTTGAAGAAAACAGCTGTCAGATTTCTTCAAAGGATATTGTTTCATTAAGCGATGATATGGCGGACATAGCACAGATTTTCAACATCTGCCCCAAGGTGCACCTTGCCAACACTACTGCAGACTCAAACAAGGTTACGGTAGAGGGAATTATAGAAACAGATATTATGTATGTGTCCGACAGTGCCGAAAGCCCGATAAATACACACAGACATACTCAGAAATTCTCCCACTCCTTTGAAATACCTGATTGCAGTGAGGAACTGATATACGATGTTCACATAGATATCGTACATTCATCTTACACCATAAGTATGGGAAAGGAAATCGATTTGCGCTTTGTATTGCAGTTAGATACAGATGTTCTTTCAAACCACAGAACGGAATATGTAAAGTCACTGCAACCGGATGAAGAAAAATGCTATGATACTAAAAAATCCTACTGTATAAAGATTTATTTTGCAAAAAAACATGATGATTTGTGGTCCATTGCAAAACGGCATAAAATTACAAGGAAAGCTTTGATGGAAATAAACAACATATCCTCAGACAGTGAAATCTTTGACGGCAGACAGCTTATGATACCCATAAAATAGTTGACGATACCCTCCGTTTATGTTATTATGCAAACGGAGGGTTTGTATATAAAAAGACTACTTAAAAAACACTTTTAAAGATAAAGCCGTAAAGGAGAAACAAAATGGAGATTTGCAATGTGTGCGGAAAAGAAATTGAAGAAAATGAAATTATAAAAAATGTATCTGATGACGGAACAGAATATTGCATCTGCAAAGAGTGTAACGAAGGTGTGGAAGTAAAAGACACCACAGAATATTACATTTGCAAGCAATGCGGATACCCTCAGCCGAAAAAAGAATTTAAAGGAATGTGCGGTTTTTGTGAACAGACTAAGGATTTTGAAATGCTTGAACTTACAGCTGTGGAGGAAGAACTGTTATACAACGAACCTCAAAAATTATACAAGGAAAAATTGGGAGAAATACAAGCAAAAAAAATTGCGGAATGGATAGAAAGTCCACAGCGTAAGGAAGTTGGTATACGCCACAAACGCGACAGACTTATAGACACAGCTTCCCTGGTAGGAATAATATTGGCATATATTTTACTGGAATTTACCATGGGTGCCTACTCCCCGGATAATAAACTTAAATTTTTTACGTTGCTTGTACTTACAGTAATTACACTTGTTGCTTCGCCGGCATTTAAAAAAGCCGACAGAAAGCCACGCAAAAATCCTCTGCCTATATGGAGTATTTATGTGATTATGGCTGTACTTGTAGACATATTTGTTTTGGTTTTGAAATTTGCATAACGACAAAAACCCAAGGATAACTCCTTGGGTTTTTTATCTAATCTCTGATTTAAAAATCTTTTTAAATTACTTCTGTGCTGCTTCGAAACGCTTTTTAAATCTGTCAACACGACCGCCTGTATCAACAAGCTTCTGTTTTCCTGTGAAGAAAGGATGACACTTACTGCATATTTCAACTTTGATATCTTCCTTAGTTGAACCTGTTTCAATAACGTTACCGCAAGCACAAGTTATTGTAGTCTGTTTATAATCAGGATGTATACCTTGTTTCATTCTGTTTCACCTCTTCTGCAAATTCTGTAACACAGCAATTATAACACACCAAAATGCAAAAATCAAGCATTTTTTTAATTTTTTATATTTTGTTTTTTGCGTCAGCACACAAAATCTGCACATAATGTGGAATTTTTTGAATTTTTGAATTCTATTAACAATAAATTGTGGTTAAAAATTTTTAAAATTATTTATAAAACTGCTGAAATGTTGTCTTCAATCCAGTCATCAAATACAATTCCCTGCTCTTTTGCCATCTTTATAAGGTAATCACACTTCTTTCTTGCAACGGCAATCTGGAGTGTGCAGATATCGATAAGTTCATTTGTATCGGCATAGTCAAAGCTTCGTGTTGCAATATATAATTCTTCTCTTGCCTTTTCCATGTCCTGTTTAAGCTCAGAATAAGTCAATTTGTCCAATTTTATCCCTCCTTATTGTAATATTATTCACTTTCATACTGATTTTATACCAAAAACTTCCTGTTTTTTTATGTTTATGTTGACAATTACTAGTTTTTACTTTATAATAATAAGGCTAAATATATTTACGGAGGGAAAAATATGGCTAAAAAATTTGTATACCTATTCAGTGAAGGTAATGCCACAATGAGAAACCTATTGGGTGGCAAAGGTGCTAACTTGGCAGAAATGACAGGCCTTGGCATGCCGGTACCTCAAGGATTTACAATTACTACTGAGGCATGCACACAGTATTATGAAGACGGCGAAAAAATTAACGACGATATTCAGGCAGAAATTATAGAATATATCGGCAAAATGGAAGAAATCACAGGTAAGAAATTCGGTGATCTTGAAAATCCACTTTTGGTATCCGTACGTTCAGGTGCAAGAGCATCTATGCCTGGTATGATGGATACAATCCTTAACCTTGGTCTTAACGAAGATGTTGTTAATGCAATTGCAGAAAAAACAGGCAATGACCGTTGGGCATGGGACTGCTACAGAAGATTTATCCAGATGTACTCAGACGTTGTTATGGAAGTTGGTAAGAAGTATTTTGAACAGCTTATCGACAAAATG
>CAZNKU010000011.1:0-37139 GCA_964573775.1 uncultured Clostridiaceae bacterium
GCCCAATTCATAGCCGAAACTGCATATTCAGAAATCTCGTTAGCGTCTGTAAAGTGGAGATTTTCTTCTAATGTTACGGCATCCATACCCTTGTACTGTGCATATCTGAACATAATAGCTGCGATCTGTTCACGGGTGATATTGCTATCTGGAGCAAATTCGTTTTCTGTTACGCCATTTACAATACCATTCTGTTTTGCCCATATAACAGCATCTGTATACCAAGCGCCCATGTCAATATCTGCAAATGGGATGCTTCTGTTTGTAGCAGGTTCTCCTGCGTTACGATAAAGAACTGTTACAAGCATTGCTCTTGTAAGTGTATCGTTTGGAGCGAACTCATTTTCTGAAATACCATTCATAAGTTTGTTTTGGGCAACATACTGAACATTTTCATAGAACCAATCATCAGCCTTTACATCCTTGAATGAGATTGTTGTATCAGGTTCAACAACATCCGGTTCTTTTTCAATTTCAGTCCACTTTGCATAAAGTGTAAAACTTTTGGTAACTTTTGCACTGAAATCATATGCGACTGTTAATTCCTTATCTGTGTACCAACCAGCAAAAGTATAACCTTCTTTAGATGGAGCAGTAGGTTCTGTAACAGTACCGTTTTTGCTTATTGACTGGCTCTTAATTGTTCCTGCACCATTAGTGTCAAACTTAACTGTGTAAGACGCTGTACCGCCACCACCGCCAACATATCCTGATTTTTTTGGAATGGTTTCATCTTTGGTTTCGCCACAGATTGTACATTCGTATCTCTTTAAGCCTTCACTTGATGTAGTAGCCTGTGTTATCACTGTGCCTGCATCCCAAGTGTGTGTACATTCAATAGCAGCAATCGCATAATGTGAGAAGTGGTCAGTTTTAAAGTGAACAAAACCATCTTTGTAGGTTGCACGCATATATGTAACTGTTCCGTTATCGGACACATAGCATACCACTATCTTTTTACCATTCATATCGGCAGGCAATGTGTATGCTGCCTTTACTTCAACGTTTCCGTTTAATTCATGAAGCTCGGTTGTACCATCCTGCTTTTGAACTTCAAGATTAAGCTGCAATACATGAGCATCTGTAGCAATAGCATCAAGAGCCGCCTTTTGTTCGTCATTTAAGCTTTCTTTTTCTACTGCCTCAATGTGAACATTAACTTTATCTCCTTCTGACATTTCACCAGCAACTGTTTTAAGTACATCTGCACTCATTGAAATTTCTGCATCATCAGCAATAACTGTAAATGTATTTACATTTTCACTTTCATCAAGTGCTGTAATGATATTTTCAGGAAGTGTAAGATTTGTAACACCTTCTGTTGAGCCTGTTGCATCAATAACAATTTCGCCGCTTTCGGGAACATTGTTTATGATTTCTTCAACAGCTTCATCAGGAATTGAAAATTCTACATTATCACCTGAAACATTACTTTCAATGCTCAAATCACTATTGCCATCGAGATTAACAACTGCACCTGCTTTAATCTCTAATACATCTTCAAAATATTTGCCGACTACAAGATTATTGCTCTCTGTTACATACGCTCTTACCTTGTATTCGCCAATTCCAATATCGGAAGGAATTGTGTCAACCCACACACCATCAGTAAATTGATATTCTATTTTGATTTTAGCTGTATCATCCTTTGGTGTTACCGATGCTGTTGCTTCTGAGATTTTTCCTTTACGCTGTGAGAGATTTGAAAATTCTATGTTATATACTTCAGCTTTCTTCACTGACAGTTTGCCAGGTTTAAAAGTAATGTCGTAGTTATCTGCTGTCAAGCCTGAAAGTACAATTTCATATTCTCCAACTTTATCAAGCTTATTATAATTTACCTCATATACAGGTGTACCCTTAATTACTGCTTCTGTTTCATTAAGAACAAATCCTGTTGCTGTAAATCCGCTGTTTTTACCTTCTTCGCCATAGTAAATTTCAGCATCATTAGCTGTTACGGTAAGGGCAGCCTTTTTAATTATCAGTTTAAAGCTTGCTGTTGTTTCAAGATATTTGTCAGTTGCAGCCGCTGTTGCAATTATTGTTGCCTCACCTGCACCGATAATTGTTACCTTGCCCTTTTCATCAACAGTAGCTACATTTTCATTACTGCTTGAATATGTGAGTTCAGAACCATCCTCAGAGTCGTTATATGCCTCGTTGTAAATCGCTTCTTTGTCACCATAAGTATAAGTCATTGCAGGAACAGTAAAGCCAATATCTTGTTTAATCAACATAGGAAGTGTTTCATTTTTAGTTTCCGGACATCTGCTACAAGAATACTGCTTATTTCCCTCTTCTGTTTCTGTTGGGTTCTTTGTAATTGTGCCGTTATCCCAATCGTGACCTAAGGCATCAACTGGCTTTGTTTCTTCTTTTCCACAACCATTCTGACAAATGCGATATTCTTCACCAGCGGTTTCACACTTTGCTTCGGTTATTATTTTCCATTCACTAAAGCTGTGTCCTGTTTCGGGTACATCTCTTTTGTCAGTAGTTGCTGTGCATCGAGAACAATGTCTTGATTCAGAGCCCTTTGTTTCACATTTTGCAGGCACATCAACAGTCCATTCATTTGCGAAATCATGGCCGAGTTTATCAACAGTTTTGGTATCTTCAATGTTGCATCCGTTTGCACATACCCTATAGTCTTCGCCTGCTTCTTCACAGGTTGCAGGAGTTCTTGTCTGCCAATCGCCATAATTGTGACCTAACTTATCTACATCCTGTACATCGGTTGTAGCCGAGCAATTTGCACAATGTCTTGATTTTGAACCTTTTTCTGTACATGTAGGTGGTGTGTCAATAGTAAAATCTGCGTTCCAGTCATGGTCAGCCTTTGCAAGAGGAAGTACTACTGTATGGTCGCATCCATCATTCTGACACTTGCTTGTTTCAGAACCTTCACTTGTACAAGTTGGTTGTACTGTTACATATTCTCCCATATTATGACCTGTTGCCGAAATGGTTACGGCAAAGGTTTCTTCGCAGTCCTCATCCTTACATGTAAAAGTCTTAATACCATCTTCTGTACAGCTAGCGGCCTTAGTTACCACACCTTCGTTCCAATCATGAGCAGGAACATCATATTTCCAGTTAATTGTCACTGGAATTTCAGTTGTACTGCCGGCACCTGCTATAACAAACGCTTCCTTAAGAATCCATTCCTGTCCATCACCAAGCAAGAGTTCTTCGCCAAATTCTATCTCGAAAACGCCCTGAACTTTTTCGCCTGGTTTAAACTCTTCTGTTTCAAATACAAAGCCTTTACCATCAAGGTCTTCAATGGCATCCGGACCGTATTCTTTTGCATATTTTATTTCATTTACTCCAAAATCCTCAAAGAATTTTCCGCCGAAAACGCTGAAAGACAAGTCATAAAGCGATTTGTTTGAAACATTTTCAAGAGTATATCTCATATAATATGGTTCGCCGACTATTCCATGAGTTTCAGCATCAATTGTAAGCTGCATAGCACTTCCGGCAAGAACACTTATTGAATCTTCAACACCAAATGTGAGGTTGATATCCTCGGATATTCCGCCACCTGTACGAGTTCCTGTAAGTGTTCCGTCAAGTGAATATTCTCCTTCTTTATCACCACAGATGTACCATTTGTGTGAAGTTGTTCCCTTTGGCAAAATATCACCAAGAACAGCTGTAGATTCGTTTACCATACCTTCGGTCATTATTGCAAGAGAAAGGCCTTCAGGAATTGTAAGATTTGCTGTAAGGTCTTCTACAGTTTCAACTGCCGATGTGTTGTCACATATAATCTGTACCTCAAAGGTTTCTTTAAGCCATGTTGTTGTAGATTTTACAATCAGGTAAATATCCCTGCCGACAGGAGTTATTGTAGTATTATCAACACGCACAGTTACAGGTGTTTTGCCATTAACTATGTTACCATCACTATCATAGTAGTAGTTAATAGAAACATCGGGCATAAACGAAAGAACTGCTGTACAGTTATATACCTGCTTATTTCCGATGTTGTCTGTGTCAATACCGGCTTCTTCCATTTCTTCAGGTGTCATTTCCTTAACTGAAGATTTTACAGTAATAATGTCATCCTTGTTAAGATAAACAGTAAAATTATTGTTTGTATCGGTTCTTTCTATTTTAAAGCTTCGTGCTTTATAACCATTTGCAATTGCTGTCACATAATATGTTCCGTCATCAAGGTTGGCGTCCGCTTTACCATTAGAGTCTGTTGACTTTGTTATAATATTTCCTTCAGCATCCTCAATAGTAAGTGATGCACCTGAAATTGCCGGAGTTGTTTCCAAATCTCCGTCTTTTACATAGAAGGTTGTGTTATCCTCAACAGAAATTTCTGTTTTTTCTATTTCTATAACAACTTCCTGCTCTTCATACATAAGCTCAACATTTCGTCTGTCTGTCACATAGCCATCATTTGATGTTACAATTTCGTATGCACCATATGTAAAGTATGCATTAGTGATTCCTTCATCAGATGTGCCGAGCACTGTGCTTCCATTACCGGAATTATAAACTGTTATCTCTGCACCTGGTACAGGAGTCTTCGTATCCTTGTCTAATACAACAAAGAAGGCATGTGTTTTAGTTTGCTCTTCCGGCACTGTTGTAAGCGGAATGTAATTCATTTTCTCCGCATTTTCAAGAGTCGCTTCAAAGTCTGCCGTATATGTTACATATCCATCTTTAGTTACTTCAATCTTATATGTTTTTCCAAGAACAAGTGTTGTTTTAACTCCGCCATCCTCGTCACTTTCACCCATATAGCTGAAGCTCTGCCCATCTGTGATGTTCACAACCGCGTTAGCGATGGGAACAAGATTTGCCGAAGCTACCGAATTATCATAAACTTTAAAATTATAAGTGTATTCCGTAATTTCTTCGGTTCCATCCGTTTGCAGGTTAAATACTAAATTCTCAACATCGCCATCGACACTGAATATAAGTGCATCTTCTTCTGTTTCAGATGTTGTTTTATCATTGACATAATATAGATTAGTATTTTTAAGATTAGTATAACTATATCCGTCGACAGGCACACTATAAATGTAAAACTCATCTGTATTTTCCTTGTCTACTGCAAACATAAACGGATATTCTCTAACAGTGTTTGTAAGTTCAATGCTGTCTATGCCTGTTTCCACCGTATAACCATAACGTTGAATTACAATATTAGTTATAAACTCCTTGACATTTGAACTTGCCTCAAATGTTCCTCCAGTCGGCATCTTAACAACACCTGATACAGCGTATCCGGTATCAACGTCAATGCTGATATCCTCATCTGTTGTACCATCAGTAAAGTCTACAGCCACATTCTCGCCTTGGTCATCAGTATAGAAGTAACTTCCTAACATGAGATTTGTGCCTGAATTCTCTAATCTTAGTTCAATCCTATGTTCACCGCATAAAAATTTTGGAACATAACAGGAAAATGTCAAATCATTATAAATTACTGCTTTTGAGTAATAGAAATGATCTAAAGGACATTCGCTTTCAACATTTTCAGTTGTATCTGTAATTTCAAAGATATCTGAAACAGGTTCGGGATAAGCAGTTCCGCCCGATACCGTGCCGGAGGAAGAGCCTCCTGACGAGCTACCTTCATTATGTGCACACCAGAACAATACAGCGGCTTCAGATTCTTCATTTATGTATTTGAATTCTCCGTCCGGTACAATGGTTCCTGTAAGTTCTTTCATAATTGGAATATTGAAAGAAATTTTTTCAGGTGTTGATGCCGGAGTTATCATATCAGCATCATCAATATCTAAAACAGCGCCGTTTTCTATGTAATAGTAATCAGAACCGGCATAAATATTCGTCTTTCCAATTGTATAGTTGCTGATTTCAACTGCAACAGCATATTCATTTTCAGCAGCAGAAGTACCTTCATCAAATACAAATTCAAAATCTAAGCCATTTGAAAGGTCTTCTGATACAGATGTGCCTGACGAGCTAAAATTATCAAAAATTTCTTTAGAGGTATATTCAGAACCATACTTGTTAACAAGAGCAACAGATATTACTGTATTTTCAGCAAATGCTCCTTGTTCAAAATATACTGTACCTTTTATTTTAGGACTGAAAAAATATTCATCAGGAACAGTAAATTCAAGGCTTGTAAGGCCGCTGAGCGTATGCATTTTTGCTTCGTCAAGTGTTTTTACAATGCTTCCGTCAGGATTTAAGTATAATGTTCCACTGTACGGTTCAATGCTCACATATGAACAATTTGCGTAGAAAGAAACATATACATTATCATACTCTTTAGAAAGAGAAAATCTCGCACTGCTATACGGATCTGTGTAGAATCTGTAAACCTGATAGTCAATTTCGTTTCCATCTTCGTCAAGAAGCATCACTCTTCCGTAAATGTTACCTGTTTCAATACTTTCAGGTCTGTTAAGTTTTATATTTAGCACATTTCCTGTTGTAAGATATAGCTTTACTCCTGTAACATCATCAGTCGCAGGCAACTCGGATGCATTGTCAATCAATGTTGAGGACACTTCGTTGTTTACATAAAACACAGTGTCATTAAGCAAGTTTGTATTTTCATTCGACAACCACGGCTCTGCTGCAAGAATCACAGACTCTTCAGAATAGTCTACCACAATATCAAATGCTGTACTTTGTTCTTTAATGGTAACATTTGAAAAATATTTGTCATATGTGCCGTTTCCAAAGGTATCTGCAAAAACGCCACACTCAATCGGTTTTTCAGGAAGAACCGCATCGTCAGGCAGTTCAATAGTTCCTGAAATCATTCTACCTGTGGGTAAGCTCATTTCTATTCCTGAAACATCTTCGCCATCAATGTTAATTGCAATAGGAACGCCTTCCTCGTCAGCATATTCATACTCTCCAGGAAATACATTTCCATAGCTGTATGGCATCGCAAGGAGATAATATTCACCAACATAGTCTGCAGGGAATTCTACACTCCAGGTGTTATCATCTCCAAGCACAGCTTTTCTGCTGCAAAAATAGTTTTCTGCGGTTTCAGAATAAATTTGTATTACTACTGAACTCTCCGCAGTTCCTTCTTTAAAATTTTCGACGATAAATTTACCTGAAACAGTTATCGTCTCATTTGTTTCGTTGCTTGCAATTACTCCAACTGGAAGCATAGCTAAAACCATAATTATGCTCAAAGCAAACGCAAGAAATTTTTTTAACTTCATAGCTCTCTGTCCTTTCATAGATTTTGTTTATAACTATAAAATTATAAATTTTCATGTGAATATCTACAGATAAACACGCTCAATTATTTTACCATATTTTTACTGTTTGGTCAATGGATTTTCTGAGTTATCAGCATTTGGTCTGTAGATTATTTATCAGCTTTATAAATTATAATTTGTCATAGCAATTTTGTCTAATTGATTACATTTATAATTTTTTTATCTTGTAATAACAAAAACACATAAAACTACTAAAAATACTACATTCCACAAGGTAAATTGCCAAAAGTATTTTCTCTTTTGCCTGGGCATTTCGGCTGCAAAGATTTTGTAGGAAATAAGGCTTGCCATAGATGCTATAAGTGTTCCCAGACCGCCTATGTTTGTACCTACAATAAGGTCTTTTACATTATCGGTAAAGCCTGACAAAAGAACTGCCGCAGGCACATTGCTTATAACCTGGCTAGATAGCACGGACATAAGTATTTCCCTTCCTCCAAGCAAGTGTGAAACAGCATTTCTGAATGCGTCAACATTGCTCATATTACCTATAAATATAAAGAAGAATATAAATGTTAAAAGCAGGCTGTAGTCTACCTTTAAAAGTAATTTACGGTTTATGATAAGCATTGCAACGGTTACAACTGCAAACGTAACCCAATATTCCAAAACATTTGCCACCGTAAGCATACACACAAGGAAAAGTACAATGTAAAACACAGTCAGTTTTGGAGAAAACTCCGTTTTTTCTGCTTTGTATTCAACAGCGGATGACTTTATTGTAAAGTTTGCAATTACAAGTAATACTAATGAAATTGCAGTGTATGGTAAAACAAGAAGAACAAATTCACCAAGTGACATCCCTGAAAGTGAGTAAAGGTAGAGGTTCTGCGGATTTCCCACAGGTGTAAGCATACTGCCAAGGTTTGCGGCAATTGTCTGCAACACAACAATGGGTACCATAAATTTACTTTTGTCTGATTTTTTTACAACCTCAATTGCAAAGGGCACAAAGGTTATAAGTGCCACATCGTTTGTTACAAGCATAGATGTAAAAAAGCACAGCATAATCAGTATAAGTGATACGGTCCTGAAATTTTTTGTTTTTTTAAGTAATGTATTTGCAAGTGCAGAAAAAACGCCAATTTCACGCAAGCCTGCCATTACAGTCATAAGGCAGAAAAGCAGTGATATGGTTTTTAAATCTATATATTCAATATATCTTAGCGAGGGCGGCACAAAAAACATTGAAAATACCGCAAGCATTGCGGATATTATAAGTACCGTTTCTTTTTTTATAAATTCTATTACTTTTTTCATAATTTAATCCTCTTATGCCATATATAATATCAAACAAATGACAGCGGCATTAAATATAAGGGAAAGGGGTATTAAAACCAAAAACTTTCTTTTAGCTGTTTTGTGGTTAAAAAGTGCCATACCCAAAAGTGCCCCTATACTTCCAAGTAAAAATGCCGAAATTATAAGTCTTTTTTCTCTGATGCGGTGCGCTTTGGTTTTTGAATAAAGCTTGTCTTCACCGTACATTATAAAAACTGTAAAATTCCATATAAGTAGTATACAAAGTATTTCCACACAAATCATCCTTTACTTTAAATAATTATATTATATAAATTTACCTTTGTCAAAATATAATATATTTTTTAAATGAAATCCGCTGTCCGCGTGGGACTTACTTTTTGCCCCGACAAAAAGTAAGCAAAAAATCGGTGCCGGGACGTTCGGTCAGCAACTCGTAATTCGTCAGTTTCTTAAAATTGTCGCACGGGGCTATACGCAAACCCATTGCGCGAGCCCCTAAAATTGCACATCAGCAGAGGGAAATGATATGTGCAATTTTACGCCAATTTTTTCAAAACTTCGAAACGATTTGCAATCCCTCACTTTACGGCGTATTTTGCTCGTGGGGAAATGTGTTTACACAAAAAAGGCTCCCTTGTGTAAAGGGAGTCGGATTTAACTATGGTAAAGACCGAGGGATTGAGGAAACTATTTTCGTGTTGGCTAACATTAACATCAGGCTTTATATCGCCGTCTATTATGCCATTTTCTTCTTCAAATTTCTTAATGCTTTCTCTTATTAAAACAATGTTTACAGAGCGTCCCTCGTAATCTGCAATATGTCCGATTTTTTTAAGCATTTCTTCCTCAATTCGTATAGATACACTCTTAATAGCCATAAAATCACTCCTAAATAAACATATTATGTGTTTATTTTATTTGTTCAAGCATAAATGCTTTTACATCTTCAAGCTTACTTTGTTCCCATTTCTTTTCTTCCGCCTTTTTTGCAAGGGGGCATATTATGTGAAAGTCAAGTGTTTCACCGGGTACGCGACCTGTACGCATAGGTTGCATAAAATGCTCTTCCCATTTTTGCTCATCTGCATTTTTAAATTCCTTTGGGTTAAGGTAAATTTGCTGACGTTTTGTAGCCTCCACAAGTACCTTTGCGGAAAGTGGAGCAAGCAAATTATAATCTTCTTCCCCAACATCTGCAAAAATTCTCGGAAGCTTTGCTTTTACAACCTTTTCATCTCCTCGAATAATTTCAAGCCCCATAGGTTCAAATGAAAAGTCTGTTTCCGTAAAATTAAGCTTTATAAGTAAGCCAAGTTCTGTATTAAACTGCGCTCGTTGATAATCTGTATCAAATATAAAATTACCGAGAGAATAAAATATAATTTTATCACCTACGGTTTCATAATTCATAGGCACATGGGGATGGTGAGCAACTACAATGTCTGCACCCATTTCAAGATATTTGTGATACCTTTCTCTTGTGTATGGTGACGGCAGCGGTGTAAATTCCTCACCTGCGTGAGCTACCACAATACACCAACGGCAAGTACTTTTAATTTCATTTATAGTATTTTGTATTGCATCAAGGTCACTCCAGCTGTAACAGCCTGCCTTGTCTTCGCCTGCGGCTCTGCAGGCACGCTGATAACCTACGCCGAAAAGACCTATTCCACCTGCTTCATTTAATATAATGGGGTTTCGTGCTTCATGGATATTCATACCTGCACCCATAGTCTTTACATTATTGTCTTTTGCATACTGCAGGGTGCTTTCCATACCTGCTTCACCTGCATCCATAATATGGTTGTTGCAGATGTTCCATATGTCTGAGTGCATATTGTTAAGCACCTTTATTGCCTTTGGATTCATTGTGTGTAAAAGCTGACGTACACCGTCTTTTTCATTATTTTCAACATTTTCGGCGATAGGACCTTCAACATTAACAACTACGTGGTCTGCGCTGTGCAAAAATTCAAGGACTTCATCTGAAATCAACTCATTGTCGTCCCATTTTCCGTCCATATATTTGTCAAAGCCTATATCACCCGTAAAAACCAAAGAAGTTTCTTTTTTCATACGCAGTATCCTTTCGTAATTGTATATATATTAATTTTACCATTGTTTGTCAGTTAATTCAAGTGTATTTAAATAAAAGAGAAAGGGACTGTAAAAAAAATTTACAGTCCCTTTGTCAGTGGGAATAGGAAAAAATGTTCAGAATGGACAAACTGAGCCAACAAAGCCATTAAGGGCTTTGTTGGGTTACCCGAAGGCGTACAATGGTACGTCGAGAGGCGAAGTTTATTCTTAGCAAAAAGATTTGAAAAATAGGAAAAATCGAATAGAATGAGATTTTTCAACCAAATTAAGATGTTTTGCAAATTACAAATCACTTGAATTTCTTGTTTTTATCCTCTTTTTGCGGTCTGGACTTTTTTTACATTCCCTTTTTTCATGGTGCGCTTGACAGGAGTCGAACCTGCGACAACCCGGCGTCGGAGGCCGGTGCTCTATCCACTGAGCTACAAGCGCTTATAGTAGGGATGTAAAAAAAGGTCGGAACGCAAGAAAAGGCAATGAATTAATTTAAGTAATAACGTAGTTACAGATAAAGTAATTATGGGTTGAAAAATCTCGTTTGAGATTTTTCTTAAATAGATTTTTCTTGCTATAAACAAACTTCACCGCTCGCTGTATCTATATACAGCTTCGGGTAACCCCTACGGGTTCAGTTTGTTCATTCCACCTCTTTTTTTCCTATCCCTCATAAAGGCGATGTAAAAATTACATCGCCTTTGTTTCAATTTACTATTTAATAACAATCTTATGATATGTCTTTTTACCTTTTTTAATGATAATTTCATCATTTTCAAACATTGAAAGAGTAATATTTGCAAATGGGTCTGTAATCTTTTCGTTGTTTACAGACACACCGCCCTGTTGTACAAGACGTCTGCCCTCGCCCTTTGAAGGGATAAGACCTGCCGTAAGCATTACGTCAAGTATTGTCATACCGTTTTCAAAGTCTGCCTTTGCCATTTCTGATGAAGGCATATCAGCAGTATTCCCACCGTTTGCAAAAAGTGCCTGAGCAGCTTCTTTTGCTTTGTCGGCTTCTTCTGCACCGTGAACCATTTTTGTAAGCTCGTAAGCAAGAGTTGTTTTAGCTTCGTTAACGTCTTTAGCTTCACCGCTTGCTTTAAATGTATCTTCCATAGCTTCAATATCTTCAACAGGTATAAATGTAAGCATTTTAAGGCATCTGTAAACGTCTGCATCGTCAACGTTTCTCCAGTACTGATAGAATTCAAAAGGAGAAGTTTTGTTAGGGTCAAGCCATACAGCACCGCCCTGAGTTTTACCCATTTTAACACCTGCACTTGTTGTAAGAAGTGCAAATGTCATACCATAAACCTCTTCGGCATCCTTTCTGCGAACAAGCTCCATACCTGCAAGGATGTTAGACCACTGGTCGTCACCGCCAAGCTCTATTTTACAGCCGTAATCCTTGTGTAGCTTATAAAAGTCATAACCCTGCATAAGCATATAGTTAAATTCAAGGAATGAAAGACCTTTTTCAAGTCTTTTCTTAAAGCATTCTGCACGTAGCATATTGTTTACTGAAAAATGCACGCCGATATCACGCAAAAATTCAACATAGTTAAGGTCTAAAAGCCAGTCACCGTTGTTAACCATAAGTGCCTTGCCTTCAGAAAAATCAATCATACCCTGGAACTGTTTTTTGAAACAGCTTACGTTGTGGTCGATATCTTCTTTAGTAAGCATCTTTCTCATATCTGTTCTGCCTGATGGGTCACCAATCATAGCAGTACCTCCACCCATAAGGGCGATAGGTCTGTGACCTGCCTTCTGCATATGAGCCATAATAACCATCTGCAAAAAGTGACCAACGTGCAAGCTGTCTGCAGTAGGGTCAAAGCCTATATAGAAAGATATTTTATCGTTTTCAAGTAAATCTTTAACTTTTTCAGGATGTGTAACCTGCGCGATAAGTCCGCGTCTTTCAAGTTCTGTATATACTCCCATTGTTTTTACCTCTATTCTTATTTATACTAACTTATAATATACTATTTTTGCCTTAATTTGTCAAGAAAATCAGCGTTTTTTTAGTTCAACAATCAACGTTTTTTTAGTTCAACTACCGTTACCCCTGTTTCACCCTCTCCATATACACCAAGACGGTAACTCTTTACACACGGATTTGTCCTTAGCATATCGTGTATTCCCTTGCGCAGAACTCCTGTACCCTTACCGTGAATAATTGTTACATTCAAAAGACCGCCCAGAAAGGCTTCGTCAATATATTTTTCGGCGGCAAAAACTGCGTCTTCCAAAAGCTGACCGCGTAAATCAATTTCTGTTTTGATGTTTGCCATACGAAGTGTGCCTGATTTGCCCTTATTAATATGCTTGTCAGGTGCGGAATCCTTAATTAAACGCAGGTTTGTAATGTGCGAATTTATCTTCATTATACCAACCTGCAAATTAACCATACCATCAGCATTAGGCGGAGCAAGCACAATACCCTTCTGACCGATGTCTAAAATTTCAACAGTGTTGCCCACAATAAGCTTTTTGGGGACATTGTTGTTTACAATCGGCTTTGCAACCTGTGCTTTGTCACGGTTTTTGATATTTTTGTTAATGTTTGTTCTTGCTTCGTTAAGTGCTCTGTTCATTTCCTGCTCGGACTTTAATTTACGAGCCTCTTTAATTTCGTTTATAACATCTTCGGCCTCTTTTTTAGCCTGTTCAAGAATCTTTTTAGCCTCTTTGTTTGCATTTTCAGTAAGCTTTTGCTTTGTACGCTGAATCTTTTCCTTTTCAGCTTCAAGCTCTTTTTTCAGCTGTTCAGCATCACGCTTATACTTTTCAACAAGCTGTTTTTCCTTTTCCGCTTCCTGACGGCTGCGTTCAAGGTTTGAAATTACGTCTTCAAATTTTACGTTTTCTTCACTAAGTCTTTCTGCCGCCTTTTCAATAATGTATTCAGGCAACCCCAACCTACGTGAAATTGCAAAGGCGTTACTTTTACCGGGTACACCTATTAGCAGACGGTATGTGGGGCGAAGTGAGTTAACGTCAAATTCACAGGACGCATTTTCCACACCGCTTGTTGTAAGTGCATAAAACTTAATTTCGCTGTAATGTGTTGTAGCAACTGTAAGTGCACCAAAGTCCTTTACATACTGCAAAACCGCAGCAGCAAGTGCCGCACCCTCCGTAGGGTCTGTACCTGCACCAAGCTCGTCAAACAGCACCAATGAGTTTGGGGTAAATTGCTTTAATATATTTACAATGTTTGTCATATGTGATGAAAATGTACTTAAGCTCTGTTCAATGCTCTGTTCATCACCAATGTCTGCATAAATGTTGTCAAATACGCAAATATCCGTACCGTCGGCGGCAGGTATTGCAAGACCGCAGGCTGTCATAAGGCAGAAAAGACCCACTGTTTTAAGAGTTACCGTCTTACCGCCTGTGTTAGGACCTGTTACAACCAATGTTTTAAAGGTTTTTCCAAGCTCTAAGGATATTGGCACAACTGTGTCAGGGTTTAGAAGAGGATGACGGCCTTTTTCTATAACCACATAATTTTTGTTGTTAATTTTAGGAGTAATTGCATTTTGTTTAAGCGCAAGCTTTGCCTTTGCAATAATAAAGTCTATCTGGCAAATTGTACGCTGATTAACAAAAAGCTCGTGTGACTTTTCCACAGCCATTGCGGTAAGACTGAAAAGTATTCTTTCAATTTCCGCCTTTTCCTTTGCCATAAGCTCACGGATGTTGTTGTTTTCATTAACTACGGCGTTAGGCTCTACGAATATTGTAGACCCTGTTGCAGACATATCGTGCACAATACCGCCTACGTCCGAGCGGTGCTCTGCCTTTACGGGCACAACATATCTGCCGTCACGGATGGTAATAATTGCCTCCTGCAAATATTTCTGGTACTTTGCACTGTGTATAAGGTTATTTAAGTGTTCACGTATTTTTGCGTGAGTGCCTGAAATTTTACGTCTTATGTCAAAAAGCTCCGGGCTTGCATTGTCGGAAATTTCGTCTTCGGAAATTATTGCACCGTAAATTTCATTTTCCAGCTTTCTGTCTGCTGTAAGGCAGTCGAAAAGATAGGAAAGAACTGACGGCTCGTCATGGTATGCAATAAGAGCACGTGCAATTTTTAAAACTCTTGCAATCTGCAAAAGCTCCTTTGCACTCATCATACCGCCCTTTTCGCCACGCTTTATTGCGGCGGTAACGTCTGAAAGGGCAGATATGTCAGGATTACCTTTTTTAAGTAAAAGCTTTATTGCATATGCAAGCTCTTCCTGTAGCTTTGAAACCTCCTCCATATCCGATGATGGCTCAAGCTTATATACCATTTCACGGCTTATGTAGTTGGTGGTGCAGTCCGCAAGAATATCCTGTATTTTATTGAATTCAAGTATGTTTTTGTACTTCTGTTCCATATTTTGCCTCCTGACAATAAAATAACATTTTGGTTTACATAATACACAAAATTATGCTTTTTTGTGGAAAATTGGGGATAAAACAGTCAATAAAATCAAGTTATCCCAAGAGTTATCCAAGTTATCCACATGCAAATTATGTATACCAAACTTAAAATGGAATGTAAAAAAAGTCCAGAACGCAAAAAGAGGATAAATATAATAAAATCAAATGATTTATAATTTATAAAACTTTTTGATTTGGTTGAAAAATCTCATTTTATTCGATTTTTCTTATTTTAAAAGTCTTTTTGCTACGAACAAACTTCGCCTGCGTAGTATAAACATACAACTTTGGCTCAGTTTGTCCATTCTGAACATTTTTTCCTATTCCATTAACAATGGGACTGTAAAATTTTACAGTCCCTTTGCATTATTCTTCATCTTCATTTTCTGCCATTACCTCTGCAGGAATATAAAGATGCTTGTCTATTATTGGGTCTATCATAAAGTTTATTAAAAAGTTCATAAAAGCTACACCGATAATGCCGAAGAACAGCAGTCCAATTGTAATATTTACAACATATATTGCAAATGTTATTATGGAAATAATTAAAAATATTAGAATATTCCACGGCAGATGTGCCAGTGTAAGAAGCAGTGAATCCTTCAAAACATATTTCATATCAAGGTCAAATGTAACCAGTATAGGATACATATAAAAGTGCATCATAAAGTATATGAAAAGCCCTACTGCAAGAAAGCCTAAGGGAATAAGCATAAATGAGTTTTCAAGTGCAAGCTCACCGTACATTGCAAATGCAACGGTTGAAAGGTATATGATAACGGTGTCAACTGCAAACAGTATAAGTCCCTTTTTAATATTTGACCATACCTGTTCATAAAAATCACTGAAAATCCACACATGTCTTTCCCTTGCAAAATATCTTGTAAGGAAGGTAAGACCAGGCATTATAAAGCCCATACCTACAACAATAAGGTAAATTGTGCTTGCTGTAAGAAAAGCCGCACCCTTAAGTGTTGCAAGCTCGCCCTGTGCAACTGTTGCAAACCCAAACCATATAAACAACAAAGCTATAATGCTTGTGAGAAGATAAACAAAATTTGCTTTTACCATAAGCCAGGCTTTTCTGAACAAAATTTCCCAGAACAGGGCAAATCTTGGGGTATACTCTCTTTTTTCAACACCCTTGCCTTCTTTCATACCAAAAAAATCAAAAGCCATAATTTCCTCCTAAAAATCTATACCGCACCGTGCATCAATACCCTCTTTATACGGGTGCTTTATGCAATTTATCTCAGATACATAGTCCGCATATTCCAAAAGCTTTTCAGGCATATTTCTGCCCGTAAGTACAAGCTCTGTGTTTTGCGGCTTGTTTTTAATAATGTTTATGACAGCATCAATGTTAATAATTTTATTGTTTACGGCACATAAAATTTCATCCAGTATAAGAAGGTCGCAACAATCAGGAAACAGTGTTTTTATTGCACTTTCCGTTTCTGCTTTTGTGGTAAGCTTTTCGCAGTCGGTCATATTGTAGTAAAAATTTTCACAGCTGTTTACCCGCACCACCTTTATGCCGAGCTTTTCAAGTGACTTAAGCTCACCTGTTGGTGTTGCCTTTAAAAACTGATATACCATAACCTTTTTGCCGTACCCTGCACACCTTATTGCAAGTCCCATGGCAGAGGATGTTTTACCCTTGCCGTCACCTGTATAGATGTGTACCATACCTTTACCCATAAAAACACTCCTTATAGGATATAAAAATATTTTAGCACAAATTGATTTATTAGTCAATTATGGCGTATTTCTTTATATGTTTAAATATGATTCCTGATATAACAGCATTTATTCCTGCTTTCATAAAATTAAATGGTATAATTGCAGGTATAAGCATTTTTGCTACTTCAATAACACCTGTTTTCATAAATATTCCTGTAAATACAAGGTTTACGGGGATCATAACAATTACCATTGTGATTACGCCAATTGCAAGTGAAGGGATGAATTTTGAAGTCTTTTTGTATGTGTGTGAAACTGCAGTTACAAAAGCACCTGTTGAAACAATATGCATAATTATTCCTATAAAACCACCTAATGAAAAACTGGAGGTAAAAAGCCCCTGAACAAGAGATACAACTACAGTTGCCATAAGTCCCCAGCCACTACCGTAGGAAAGACCTATTATAAGAATACTTATATCTGCAGGATCGTATTCAAGAAAGGGAAATGCTGGTATAAGCGGAAAGTGAATAAAGTATGCCAATGCTACGGATATGGCACATAAGAGTGATGCTCTTACCATTTTTTGTGTGTTTACGGTTTTCATAATCGATTCTCCTTTTTTCGGAGCATAAAAAATACCCCGATAAATTAAAATCGGGGTGTGTATGCGAAAAAAGGCATAAAGTGTAAAATGTACACTTATACCGCTATCTTCTTTCATCCGGACTGTACCGTCGGTTTTGGAATTTCACCAAATCAGCTGCTTTAAAAACAGGTCGCGGACTTTTAATAAAACAGTAAAAAATGTTTGTTCATAGCAAAAAGAAATAAATTAAAATGAAAACCGAAGGTTTTCTACAACAATCCCTCAGCCTCACTGCGTTCGCCAGCTCCCTTTGCACAAGGGAGCCATTGTAGCATACAACTTTTTGCGTTCCGGGCATTTTTGCGTTTTATTTTTCACCGCCGGTAGGGAATTTCACCCAACCCCGAAGATATGAATATTGTACTACAATACATTATATTTGTCAAATGCATAAATTGTCAGTTTTTTTCAAAAAAAATTACAGATAATAATTTTGTGAAAATAATATTTCAAGGGGGATAATTATATGTCTAAATGCAGTTTCTTTGCAGGTATGGCAGCAGGAATTGTGGCAGGTGTGGGAGCATCTATGCTTATGAAACCTATGGACGATACAGACAAAAAAAGATTAAAAAAAAACACAAGTCGTGTGTTCACGGCGGTGGGAGCAGTGGCAGATCAGCTGTTAGATATGTACAGATAAAGTGAAGAAAATGTTTGGGGTGTCGCAAAATTGCGCATAACACACAAGGCGAATAAACTGCTAAACAAAGTCATTTAAATGTGATGGCAAAGTCAAAATAAATTGATTTTTAAGGTGGAAATTTGTCATTGACAAATTTCTGCCATAAAAAGCCTTGTGTTTTGAACAAACTTCACCTCTCGCTGTATACACATACAGCTTCGGGTAACCCCTACGGGTTCAGTTTGTCCAATTTGCACTATTTTTCTTCCACCCTATTATAATCTAACCAAATTCATATAAAAATAAGTCAATTTATCATTGATTATGTTAAAATATTGTGATATAATTTTGTTAATTAATATTTTGGAGGAATTTATTATGTTTAAATGTGCTTTTTATGAAAAAGAAATTACACCACCTCTTGGCTGTCATATCCCGGGTTACTTTAACATCAGGCAGGGAAGCGATGTAAAAGACCGTCTTATGGCAAAGGCCTGCGTTGTTTCCGACGGAAAGGAAACAGTTACTTTAATTGCCATTGATGCGGCTGGCATTGCGAACGAAATCAGAAATATAATTGCAAAAAGAGTAAGTGAATTTACAGGCATTAAGACGGAAAATGTACTTGTTGCGGCAACACATTCACATACAGGTATTCCGTTATACGGATTTGACAGAGATGCAGAAGTTGCAAAGCATCAGGAAGGTTATTTTGATTTGGTACCAAAGCTTATTGCAGACTGTGCAATTTTAGCATACAAGAAGTTGGAAGAAAGTGAAATTACATACAGTCTTGGAAATGTTGAAGGAATTTCATTCTGCCGTGACTATGAAATGAAAAATTCCACACCGAGAACAAACCCGGGCAGACTAAATCCTGACATAGTAGGTCCTGTTGCGAAGACAGACAACGAGCTTCCTGTTATGTTTGTAAAATCTGCCGACGGAACACCAAAGGGTGCAATTGTGTGCTTTGCGTGTCATCTTGACTGCGTAGACGGTACAGAATACAGCGGTGACTTTGCATCAGAGCTTTCAAAACAGATGAAAAAGCTTTACGGTGAAGATTTTGTAACAGTATTCTATATGGGTACATCAGGCAATATCAACCACTTTAATGTAAACACAGCAGGTGATGCACCTGACCATTACAGAAAAATGGGAAGAAAAATTGCAGGTGAAGCTTTAAGGGCTATTTCTTTTGCAGAACCTGTTGCAGATACAGGCATTAAGTGTAAATATGAAATAATTACTCTTCCAAGAAAACACATAAGCGAAGAAAAAATTGAAAGAGCAAAACACATTATTGCAACAGTTAAGGAAATTCCGGGAATTAAGCTTGCGGCTGACGGAACAGCACAGGATCAGTACGACCTTGCAATGTCCAAAAAACTCATTGATTTTTTAGAAACTAACCCGGAAGTATTTGAAATTCCTTTGCACTTTATACAGATAGGTGATGTTAAATTTTACGGCTTTCCGTCCGAGATTTTCTGCTATTTCGGACTATATGTAAAGGAAAATTGCGGTGCCGAAAAACGCATAGTTGCATCAATGTGTAATGCTAGCTATGGCTACATTCCTACAAAGGATATGTTCTACGATACAATATACGAATCACTACCCGGTTCAAGCAGATTTGACCCTGATGCAGGTTATATAATGGCAGATAAATTACTTGAAATGGGTAAATAAAGGCATTTCGTAATGTTTGGTTACGGAGTTTTGGAAGTTAAAACGGAAGGAAACATTGCAGTCTGCAGTGGCATAGATATTAAAATGAGTTTTGAATTAAGTAAAGAAATTATAGATTACATTGAAAATCACATAGATGAGGCAAGGGGACTTTTAAAAGAGCTTTGCCTTATCCCCGCACCCTCAAACCACGAGGGAAAGCGGGCAGAATTCTGCAAAAAATGGCTTTTGGACATCGGTGCAGAGGGAACATACATTGACGATGCACTTAATGTTGTGTATCCCTTAAATTGCGACGGAAAAGACGATATTGTTGTGTTTATGGCACATACGGATACAGTTTTTCCTGATATGACAGAGCCTATGCCATATTCCGAGGATGAAAAAAATATATATTCTCCCGGTGTTGGGGATGATACAGTTTGCCTTGTTATGATGCTTATGACCGTAAAGTATATTATGGAAAAGGGCATAAAGCCCAATTGTGGAATACTTTTTGTGGCAAATTCAGGTGAAGAGGGACTTGGAAACCTTAAGGGCAGCAGAAAAATTATGGAGGATTATCAGGGCAGAGTAAAGGAATTTTATACCTTTGACGGAATGTACAGCAGAGTAGTAAATAAATGTGTAGGCTCTCACAGATATAAAATTACACTTGAAACAGAGGGCGGACATTCTTTCATTAAATTTGGAAACAACAATGCCATACATATTATGTCAAAGCTTGTATGCAGTCTTTATTCCTGCAATGTGCCCGTAGTGGGTAATTCAAAAACCACATACAATGTGGGTGTTATTGAGGGCGGAACCTCCGTAAATACCATAGCACAAAAGTGTGAGCTTATGTACGAATACCGTTCCGACAACAAGGAATGTCTGGATACAATGAAAAAGTTTTTTGAAGCGGAAATTGCCAAAGTAAAGGAAGAGGGCAAGGCAACAGTAAATGTTCAGCTTGTGGGCGAACGTCCTTGCGGAGGCAGTCTGGATGAAGAAAAGCTTAACGAAATGACTGAAAAATGCATTGGAATAATAAAAAAACATACAGGTATGGAATGCATTTTGACTTCAGGCTCTACGGATTGTAATATCCCCCAGTCACTTGGAGTGCCTGCAGTTTGCCCCGGTACATATATGGGCGGCGGTGCACATACAAGAGAAGAATGGGTTGAAAAATCAAGTATTCCCATAGGAATGAAAATTGTATTTGAATTAATTTTAGGATATTTTAATTAATATATACCGAGTGCTTTTAAGGACATTTAATGTCAAAGCCCGATTTTCTGATATTTAGAAAATCGGGCTTTTTAAGGCTTCTCCTTGAGGAGAGGCTCTGCCGTAGGCAGTGGTGAGGAGATGTAGGGTTCGGCGATTTTCGACGAACCGAATGCCGTTTATGCGGAACATCCTAAAGGCTGTTCCCTACAATTCCACCTCATCCGTCAAAACCTTCGGGTTTTCCACCTTCCCCTCAAAGGGGAAGGCTTTATTTACTATACTTTATCGTACAACTCATAATGTTCCGGTTTTTCTTTTGAGTAAAATTTTCTATAAATATATTAAAATCCTGCTTGACATTATGAATAAAAAATATTAAAATAATATGAGGTACAGTATTATGTGCTATTTATATTTTTTTAACCAAATATGATTCACAAAAAGTTTTGAAAATTAAAATTTATCAGAGGAGGTGTTTGAGATAGAACTCTATATTACTATTGCAGTTGCATTTGTATTAATTATTGTTGCGGGTATAATTGCATTCCGTGCGGGAATTTCTTATAGAAAGAAAATTGCAGAGGCCGAAATCGGCGGTGCAGAGCAAGAAGCCAAAAAAATAGTTAGTGAAGCTGCTGTGGCTGCTGAAAATAAGAAGAGAGAAGTTCTTATTGAAGCAAAAGAAGAAGCTCACAAAATGCGAATAGAATTCGACAAAGAAATGAAGGAACAGCGCGCTGAACAGCAAAGAACAGAACGCAGACTTCAGCAAAAAGAAGAATCATTGGACAAAAAAGTTGAACAGTTGGAAAAGAAAGAAGAAGCTCTTGCTGTTAAAAACAAGCAGGTTGACGACAAGCTTGCAGAACTTGATAAGGTTCACGAACAGCAGATGGAAGAGCTTAGAAAAATTTCAGGTATGTCTCAGGAGGAAGCAAAAGCTCAGCTTTTGAATGCTCTTGAAAGTGAAATCAAACACGAAGCCGCTATTATGGCTAAGGACATTCAGGACAAGGCAAAGGAAGAGGCAGACAAAAAAGCACGTGAAATCGTTGCAGGCGCAATTCAAAGATGTGCCGCTGACCATTCTGCTGAAACTACAGTTTCAGTTGTTAACCTTCCTAATGACGATATGAAGGGCCGTATTATCGGTCGTGAAGGTCGTAACATCCGTGCTCTTGAAACACTTACAGGTGTTGACCTTATTATTGACGATACACCGGAAGCGGTTATTCTTTCAGGCTTTGACCCTGTAAGACGTGAAATTGCAAGAATGACACTTGAAAAGCTTATTACTGACGGCCGTATTCATCCGGCAAGAATTGAAGAAACTGTTGAAAGATGCCGTAAAGAGGTTGAAGCTATTATCAAACAGGAAGGTGAACACGCTACATTTGAAACAGGTGTACACGGTTTGCATCCTGAAATTGTACGCCTTATCGGTAGACTTAGATACCGTACAAGTTACGGTCAGAATGTTTTGAAGCATTCTATCGAGGTTGCTCACCTTGCAGGTATTATGGCAGGCGAGCTTGGTGAAGATATTGCTATGGCTAAACGTGCAGGTTTACTTCACGACCTTGGTAAGTCCATTGACCACGAGGTTGAAGGCTCACATGCAGTTATCGGTGCTGATTTTGCTAAAAAGTATAAGGAAAATGATATTATCGTTCATGCTATTGCCGCACATCACGGCGACGTACAGCCTACATCTGTTATAGACTGTCTTGTACAGGCTGCAGACTCTATTTCTGCTGCTCGTCCGGGTGCGAGAAGAGAAAATCTTGAAACATATATCAAACGTCTTGAAAAGCTTGAGGAAATTGCAAACTCCTTTAACGGTGTTGAAAAGTCCTTTGCTATTCAGGCAGGCCGTGAAGTACGTATTATGGTTAAGCCTGATGTTATCAATGACGAATCTACTGTACTTATGGCAAGAGATATTGTTAAAAAGATTGAAAGCGAAATGGAATATCCGGGTCAGATTAAAGTTAATGTTATCCGTGAAGTTCGTTCAGTAGATTTCGCAAAATAATTTAAAATTTGGTTAAAAATCAAAACCTCCGTTGGGAAACCGACGGAGGTTTTGTTTATACATATTATTTATTCATATATTCCTCAACTGCACATTTAACATCTGCAAGAACTTTCTTTGCACTTTCTTCTGTGTCGGACTGAATGAGGTAGTATAGCTTGATTTTCGGTTCTGTGCCTGACGGACGTGCTACAAAGCTTGCACCGTCTGTAAGTTCAAAGTAAAGAACATCGGACTTTGGAAGGGTAAGAGCTTCTTCACTGCCGTCTGCAAGGTTATATTTAACACTTGTTTTGTAGTCACGGATTGCAGTAACCTTAAAGTCGCCGAAGTTGGCTGGTTTATTGTTACGCATATCTTCCATAATTGCCTTTATTTTTGCAATGCCGTCACTACCCTCCATAGTGATGCTTACGGTTTCTTCCGCAAAGCCGCCGTAGGTTTTGTAAAGTTCCTGCATTACATCGTAAAGTGTCTTGCCTTTTTTACTGTAATATGCTGCCATTTCTGCTATAAGCATACTTGCAACAACTGCGTCCTTATCCCTTGCGTGTGTGCCCACAAGGTAGCCGTAGCTTTCTTCAAAGCCCAACAAGAATTCGTTGCAACCTGTTGTTTCAAACTGATGTATTTTTTCACCAATGAATTTAAAGCCTGTTAAAACTTCAATATATTCCATGCCGTGACTTTCTGTAAGTACACGAGCCATTTTTGTAGAAACTATTGTGGAAATTACCGCACCGTTTGCAGGCAGTGTGCCACGTTCCTTTTTAGCAGATATGATGTAGTCGGCAAGAAGCGCACCAACCTGATTACCTGACATGGGTATGTATTCGCCTGCATCGTTTCTAAGCATAATACCCATACGGTCTGCATCAGGGTCTGTGCCGATAATAAGGCTTACATCATTTTCCTTTGCAAGCTCAACAGCCTTTTTAAAACATTCCTTGTTTTCAGGGTTAGGGGCGGAAACTGTAGGGAATGAACCGTCTGGCTCTTCCTGTTCCTTTACCACAATAACGTGCTTAAAGCCTGATTTTTCAAGTATTGCACGTACAGGCTTGTTACCGCTGCCGTGAATTGGCGTATATACCAATTTGAATGTGTCGGCAACCTCTTTAACAACATCGGGGTTAATTGCCTGAGTGTAAACAGCATCAATATATGCGTCGTCAACCTCTTTGCCGATTATTGTAAGAAGACCTGATTTTTCAGCATCTTCTTTTGTCATAGTCTTTGAATCAAACATATCAAGAGCATTAATTTCCTCCAACACCTTGTCGGAAACTGCAGGAGGAAGCTGACCGCCGTCTTCCCAGTATGCCTTGTAGCCGTTATACTTTGCAGGGTTGTGAGATGCAGTAATTGCAATACCTGCAATACATTTTAAATGCCTTATTGAAAAAGAAATTTCAGGTACGGGACGAAGTGATTCAAAAAGATAAGTCTTTACACCGTTTGCACAAAGTGTAAGTGCTGTTTCAAGGGCAAATTCAGATGAAAAATGTCTGGAATCATAGCCTATTACAACACCGCGTGCTTTAAGCTCTTCACCGTGTTTTGAAATGTAATTTGCAATACCCTGTGTGGCACGGCGTACAACGTATTTGTTCATACGGTTAGTGCCTATACCAAGCACACCGCGAAGTCCTGCTGTACCAAATGCAAGATTCTGGTAAAAAGCATCCTTTATTTCAGCCTCATCATTTTCAATCTCTTTTAATTTTGCTTTGTCCTCTGCATCAATTGCATCGGAAGTAAGCCATTTTTTATATTCTTCAAAGTAATTCATATTTTCACTCCTTGAGTTTTTCTGTAAATATATTATATAATAAATATATTCTCAGGTCAACAAAATTATTTTATCAAAAATCTGTTGCAAATATGTCTTTGACGTGTTATAATTAACTTGTATGTTTATATATTGAAATAATATACAGGAAAAGGAGTATGTTGGTTTTGGAAAAGGAAATCACGATTCAGAAATTAGTGCAGGAAGCATTAAAAAGATGGTGGCTTATCGGTATATGTGTTGTACTTTGCGGAGCTATCTTCTTTACTTACAGTAATTTTTTTATTGATGAAATGTATACATCACATGCCTCTATATACGTTGATAACAAGGCAACAGAGGTAATTGAGGTTGAAGGTGCTGACAACAATACCGCAAATCTTTATGACCTTACAACTGCCGAAATGCTTGTTGATACATATATAGAAATTCTAAACAGTAACGGATTTTTTGAAACAATAAAAAATCATACTGACATTCCCTACAGTGTGGGTGCTATGAAGAGTATGGTTTCATATTCAAGGGTTGAAGAAACAGGTGTAATTCATATTTATGTTACAGCTCCTTCACCGGAGGCTGCTCATGATATATGCGATTCCATTTTGAAATATGCAAACGTGCAGATTATGAATATTATGGAGGTTGGCTCTGTTAAGGTTATTGATAATGCCACAATGCCTGTTGCACCGTCATCACCAAATGTCCCCAAAAACACACTGCTTGGTATGATTTTCGGTGTATTGCTTTCACTTGGTATTATATTCCTGATTAACTACTTTGATGTACATATCAAGACAGTGGAAGATATTGAAAATAAATATGACCTTATTGTTCTGGGAACAATACCCAATATGTTTATGGAAAATTCTTCAGTAGGGGGTGTCGACTATGAGTAAGAAGGTTAAAGCTAAGGCAAATTACGACGGTGTACAGAATAAAGAAGCTACAATTTTAAACGATAACAGTAAATTCCATATTTCAGAAGCATATAAGACACTTAGAACCAATATACTTTTTACAACAAGAGATTTGGATTGTAAAATTTATGCGTTTACAAGTGCTATTCCCGGTGAAGGAAAAACAACAACTGCAATAAATATGGCAATTTCATTTGCCCAGACTGAAAAAAAGGTTGTTATTATAGACGGTGACCTTAGAAAACCAAAGCTGCACAAATATTTTGATCTTGAAAATAAAATAGGGCTTTCCAATGTTTTGTCAGGCGTATATGACGGAAACAATAAATCTTATATTCAGAAGACAAGTATTGAAAATCTGGACCTTATAAGCTCCGGTCATGTGCCGCCTAATCCTATTGAGCTTTTGTCTTCAGATAATATGAAGGAACTTGTGAATGAATTAAAGGAAAAATATGATTTTATAATTTTTGACACACCACCTGTTAACATTGTGTCAGATGCACTTGTTCTTTCAAATATGGTTACGGGCTATATTTTGGTTGCAAGAAGTAATTATACGGAATACCAGGTTTTGGATGTTGCTATGTCAAACTTTGAACTTGCAAATATAAAGCCTTTGGGTGTTGTGCTTAACGATTTTAACAGAAAGCAGACAAAATACGCAAAGGGCGGAAAGTATAAATATAAGACATACTACCACTATTACCGTTACGGTAACTGATGAAGGAATTTATATGATAGACATACATACACACATTTTACCCTGTATTGATGATGGGAGTGCAAGTGTTGAAGAATCACTTGCGATGCTTGATGTTATGGCAAAATCAGGTATAAAAAAGGTGGTTGCAACTCCCCATTTTTATCCCGATATAATGACAATAGATACCTTTTTGCAAAAACGACGTAATGCCTATGAACAAATTAAGGATAAAATACCTGAAGGCATAGAGGTTGTGCTTGGTGCAGAGGTTATGATAGATTATGACCTGCACAAGGACGATATGCGAAAGCTTGCAATAGAAGGTACGGATTATATTCTGATTGAATTGCCATACGGCAGATGGGACCCGTGGGTTTTTGACGAGGTTTTCAAAATCTCTGCAAAGCACGGTCTTGCTGTCATTATTGCCCATATTGACAGATATGTGGAAATAGCACGCAAAGAGGATGTTAATAAAATTTTCAAAATGAATTTGAAATATCAGGTCAATGTAGACCATATCGGGGGATTTTTCAAAAAAGCTCCTGCAGTTAAGCTGCTTAAAGACAACGCAGTGCACTTTATAGGCTCTGACTGTCACGATATGGAGTTACGAACTCCTCACCTTGCGGAGTCCTTAAACAAACTTAAATCCAAGGTTGGCGAAAAATGTATAAAAAAGTGTATGTCAAATGCAGAAAGAATGCTTCAAAATAAAGATATTAACTGATATAGGGATGTAAAAAAAGTCCAGAACGCAAAAAAGAAATATAAATTTGGAAACAAAGGAAAAAACGAAAAATTTTATCTGAAATAATGAGGGGAAAACTCAATTTTTGAGTTTTCCCTAAATTTAGTCTTTTTTGCTATGAACAAACTTCACCTCTCGCTGTATCTATATACAGCTTCGGGTAACCCCTGCGGGTTCAGTTTGTCCATTCTGAAACATTTTTTCCTATCCCTTAAAATCGCAATATAAATTTGTGCTGCTTTGTATCAGAAAGTAGCTTTTGTTTAAGGTGGAGGAATTGTGTCCATAATTTTATTGGAGGTGATATTGTGTTTTCCGAAACTAATTTTACAAAGGGTGCCGAAAGGGCACTTCTATATGCTAAAGAATACGTTGTGGAATTTGGTCAGTCTGCAATAGGTACAGAGCACATTTTGCTTGGTATGCTAAAGGAACAGGACTGTGTTGCATCAAAAATTCTGCAGAGTATGGGTGTAACGGAGGATTTGGTGTGCTCTGCCGTTGAGGATATGGCGGTTAAAAATTATGCCGACGAATATGTAAACGTGGGCATAACCCCAAAGGTTAGGGAAATTATTGAAAATTCAGGCAGAATTGCGTTCCGCTTAAAGCAGAAAAATATAGGAACAGAGCATATTTTTATTTCAATTCTTGATGATGAATACAACATTGCCGTGCAGGTACTTAAAAAGCTTAATGTAAATATGGGCAGATTGCACGACAAGGCTGTTACGGCGTGTACTTCCATGAGCAGTGAGGTAAAACAGCCTAAAAAAACGCCTTATCTTGACAAATTTTCCCGTGACCTTACAAAGCTTGCCGCAGAGGGTAAGCTTGATAACGTAATAGGCAGGGAAAAGGAAATAGAGCGGGCGGTGCAGATACTTTCACGCAGACTTAAAAACAACCCCTGCCTTATTGGTGAGCCTGGTGTGGGAAAAACAGCTATTGTGGAAGGTATAGCAATTAAAATACAAAACCGCAAGCTAAGCGGGGCACTTGCAGGAAAAAGAATTGTTTCTGTTGATTTGTCCTCTATGGTGGCAGGCACAAAATACAGGGGTGAATTTGAAGAACGCTTAAAAAAGGTGCTGGAGGAAGTAGCCGAGGCTGAAAATGTAATTTTGTTTATTGATGAGCTTCACACCATAATAGGTGCAGGTGCGGCAGAAGGCTCTATTGATGCGGCAAATATTTTAAAACCACTGCTTGCCAGAGGTGAAATACAGGTTATAGGTGCCACGACAATTGATGAATACCGTAGGCACATTGAAAAGGATGCGGCATTGGAAAGAAGATTTCAGCCTGTTACGGTGGAACAACCAAACGAAGAGGAATGCTACAACATTCTGTCAGGACTTCGTATGCACTATGAAAAGCACCACGGTGTAAAAATTACCGATGAAAGCTTGCGTGCAGCTGTAAAACTTTCTTCAAGATACATTCAGGACAGATTTTTGCCTGACAAGGCTATAGACCTTGTGGATGAGGCGGCATCAAGGCTAAAAATAAATTCTGGAACAGAAAATTCCGAAATTGCAGATATAAAAAAACAGATTAAGCTTTTGGAAGAACAGATGGACAGCAACATAAAAAATTCTGATTTCGACAAGGCTTCTGAAAACCGTACACATGTGCTTGATTTAAAACGCAGGCTTACAGATGTACGTAAAAAAAGCAATTTTGCTGAGCCTGACCTTGTGCTGACGGCAGAAAATATAGCAGATGTTCTTTCTCTCTGGACGGGTATTCCACTTTCTAAGCTTACACAGGGTGATGAAAATGCCCTTGTAAAAATGGAGGAAAATTTAAAGAAAACCCTGATAGGTCAGGACGATGCCATCACTTTGGTTTCCAAGGCTATAAGACGTGGCAGAACAGGTATTAAAAATCCTGAACGTCCCGTTGGGTCATTTATATTTGCAGGGCCTACGGGTGTAGGTAAAACAGAGCTTGCCAAACAGCTTGCAACTGTAGTATTCGGCAGTGAAAAAAGCCTTATCCGTATTGATATGAGCGAGCTTATGGAGCAACATTCCGTAGCAAAGCTTATAGGTGCGCCTCCTGGCTATGTTGGCCACGAGGGTGGCGGTAAGCTTACGGAAATGGTACGCCGAAAGCCCTATTCCATAGTTCTTTTTGATGAAATTGAAAAGGCACACCCCGATGTTTTAAACATTCTTTTGCAAGTTTTAGAGGATGGTGCTCTGACAGATTCTCAGGGACACAAAACGGATTTTAAAAACACCGTTATAATAATGACAACAAACATCGGTGCAGCAAATGTTATGAACAAAAAAACCGTAGGCTTTGACAGCGGTAATCAGGAGCAGGGCATGGGCAGGGAAATATCCTCAGAGCTTAAAAAAGCACTTAAGCCCGAATTTGTAAACCGTGTTGATGACATTGTGGTATTTAATGTGCTTTCCAAAGAAGACGTCAGCAAAATTGCGGAAAAAATGCTTGCCGACCTCTCAGAAAGATTAAAGGAAACAGATGTGCTTGTGAAATTTGATAAATCCGTTGTTTCGGCAGTTGCGGAAAAGTCATACGACACTAAATACGGTGCAAGACCGCTAAGACGTAATATACAGAATATGGTTGAGGACTATATTGCAGATGCAATATTAAAGGGCGAAATATTAAAATTCAGGGAATACGAAATTTCGTATGATGAGGAAATAAAAGTAAAAACACCTTTATTGGCATAAAAAACGTCAATCAATTCATACAATGTAGGGCTCGGCGATTTTCGACGAACCGTTTTCGGCATATTGAACGAAAAGGGCAGTTAGTCTATGTGGCAAACTGCCTTTGATAATACTGATGTGTATAGTTGCAAAACAAAAAATACAAAAGTGATGCACCGAATGATGTTATTAAAAATTGGATGCGCTCTCGTGATACGATAGAATTTTTGGGGTTATGGGAATCATTACATAATCCTAATTTTAAACCCGTCGAATTCGACGGGTTTAAATCTCAAGCAGGGGCTAATGCATTTACCATGTCACCTATGGCGACAAGTACGGCATAGAAAGTGCAGTGGTTGCTGAAGTATTCAAGATGCTTTAACAAGGAATGCCGGCAAAAGAAATTAAAGAAAAACTTAATATGCTCTATGTCAGGCATACATTGGTTGAAACAAAGAAAATGTACGAAGAAGGCGATTGTATTTCGGATAACGGAATTACAATCGCCTTTTAATATGTAAACAAAACGCAAATCATTGACAACTCTTATATATTTTATCAAAAGTGGTAAAATATAAGTATCAAACTTGAAAAGGAGTTGTTAATATGACAATTACAAAAAATCTTATTGAAAAATTCAAACAGTATTTAATCGAAGAAGAAAAAGCCACTGCGACACTTGAAAAGTATGTGCGTGATATAACGGCGTTTTTCGCATGGCTTGCAGGCAGCGAGCTTGACAAAATTACAGTGCTTAGGTACAAGGAGCATTTGATAACGAACCATGCTCCTGCTTCTGTAAATTCTGTGCTTTCATCACTCAACAGCTTTTTTGAATATAATGAGTGTCACGGATTGAAAGTTAAAATGCTTAAAATCCAGAAACAGATTTTTGCGGAAAGAAGCAAGGAACTGACAAAGGCTGAATACGAAAGATTACTTGTTGCTGCAAAGCAAAAGAAAAATGAAAGACTCTATTATCTTATGCAGACGATATGTAGCAGTGGAATCAGAGTGTCGGAACTCTCTGCTATAACGATTGAAGCCGTGAGAAACCATAAGGCGAATATAAATTGCAAGGGCAAAATGCGTGTGGTTATTCTGCCGAAAGACCTTTGTAAAATGCTGACGGAATATGCAAGAGGGAAAAAAATAACAAGTGGCCCTATATTCATCACGAAAACAGGTAAACCACTTGACAGAAGCACAATATGGAAAATGATGAAAGCCCTCTGCGAAAGTGCAGGGGTTGACAGAGAAAAAGTGTTTCCCCATAATCTCCGCCATTTGTTCGCACGTACCTATTATTCTATCCAAAAAGATATTGTACGCCTTGCTGATATTCTTGGACATTCAAGTGTTAACACTACCCGTATCTACACGATGGAAACCTGCGACGTACACCGTCGTCAAATTCAAAGATTAGGACTTTTACGGCTATAAATAAAAAAAACCACATAATTGAAATTATGTGGAAAAATATATAGCACCTACATACTACTAGCTCATATAGTTTATCACTTTTAGGAGTGTTTGTCAATGATTTTGCTTATATTTCTTAAAAATCGTCGATTTGTAAAAAAACAGGCATAACAAGCTAGACCGGTTGAACAAGATGAACATGCCCGGTCTTAAAGTTGTGCAGTTTTTATATTTCAAAAGCTATTTTTTTGATCTTTTTCTTCATTTAATAACTAAATCGCTCGTTGTCTGCAACATAATTTCAATTATGTAACAGGCATATTTTTTTGCCACCACTTGTAACGAGCATTACATTATAACAGAATGTAATAACAAGTATTTAATGAAAGGATTGAATAAAATGGACAGTTTTGGTGTGTCCGACAAGAAAAAAGCAATCGTTGCAACAACTTGGGAATACCTTTTGAAAACAGGCTTGGCAAGTGCCTCAATCGGTGATTTGTGCAGAAATGCAAGACTGGCACAAAGCAGTCTTTATTATTGGTTTGAAAACAAAGACGATATTTGGATAAGTGCAGGTAAATATGGATTATCTAAAGTCGTTGATGCACTTTTTAACTTTACTCTAAACCACACAGACGATGTGCAAAAGTATTTTGATACACTTATAGATGAGGTTGAAAAATATAAATATGAGCTTCGACTCGCAATTTAGATTACAACCAGTCCTGTTTTTGGCGAACGTATGAGAGATAAGTCAAAGGACTTCAGGCTTCTTTATGAAAAATATGCTGAAAAAATTATTGGTGTTTTTAAATGCACATACAATCAAGCCGAAGTGTTCATTTACTCAATAATTGCTTACGTAATTGATTATGTAACATGGGACGATAGAGAAAAAACACAAATGCTACTCAACAATCTGCACGATAGAATAATAAACAAAATAAATATAGATAAATAACTTTGATGTAAATAAAAATTTACATAAATTCATTACTGTGGCAGAAATTAAATAAACATTCTTACAAAAAACTATTAAGGAGGTATTTAAGTTTCAGCAAGTATCTGTAAGAATCTTTGTTTTTCTACATAAACAGTAAAAACAATCAAATTTAAGGAAAGGACAAACATAATGAATACAAAAAGAATTATAAGTATTTTGACAACACTCTGCCTTATTGTTTCCTGTTTTACAGGTGTGATTTCAGTAAGTGCAGAAGATGCTGTTCTTGAATCGATTTCAGCTGAAACGGTTTGTGCGGCTATTTTGTCAACAGATAGCACAATCAATGTAACTGCAACACAGGAAGAAGGGTATGTTGGTGTTGCTATTACATCAGAATTGCTCAAAGAACATGAAAATGGTGAAGGAACTCCTGGCTACTGGGCAGGTTTTGCTGTAGTAGCTCCTGAAGGTGCAACACATCTTAAATATGCATTTGGCACAAGTGACGAAATCGAACTTGGCGAAGCCTATGCATTAACGGATGGAGATGCTGTAACTGCAGATGGCAAAAAGGGTATCGCCTTTTATTCAGATGCAGGTAGCGATGATGCAAAGAAATATGCAAAACTTCAGTGGTTTTCAGACGAGACAACTGCAATTTCTGCAGAAACAGCATTTGTTATGAATCTTGATGGCATTGTACGTGATGGCATTGATAATCTTTACACAATATCAACTGATGATATTTGCGCAGCAATTTTGTCAGCTGATGCAGATAGTGAAATCAGTGCAACAGCAACACAGGAAGAAGGCTACATTAGTGTTGCTATTACATCAGAATTGCTAAAAGAACATGAAAATGGTGAAGGAACTCCAGGTTACTGGGCAGGTTTTGCTGTAGTAGCTCCTGAAGGTGCAACACATCTTAAATATGCATTTGGTACAAGTGACGAAATCGAACTTGGTGCAGTTACTCCCATAACAGAAATCGTAACTGCAGAAGGCACTGATGGTATTGCATTCTATGCAAATGCAGGCAGTCATGATTCAAAGAAATATGCAAAGCTTCAGTGGTTCTCAGACGAGACAACTGCAATGTCTGCAGAAGCAACATTTGTTATGAATCTTGACGGCATTAACCTTGACGGCATCGCAAAAGAATATGTTGAAATTGTGTACCTTGATAAAAAGAGCGGATATGTTGATTTATATGGTATTCAACCAGACGACGATGTTTCTGTTGATTTTTCCAAGATTAAGATGGAATATGCTGAAGACGAACCCGAAGATGAACCTGTTGAGTATGTAACAGAATTTGATGTGGCAAATGTTGCAGATTACGACAGCGATGATGCAGTTTATGACGAGGGTTCATACAAGGTTGAACTTATCAATGAATATGAAATATGTATTACAATGAAAAACCTTGTTATGCACACAAATGGTAATGGAGATGAAGGCCACTGGACAGGTTTTTCAGTGAAAGCTCCTGAGGGTGCAAAGTATCTTACTTATTGGAAAACCTTTGGAAATAATAGTTACGACTATCAAACTATAACATTTGAAGAAGGTCAGATAGAAGAAAGTTTCTATATTAATGTTACAGAATGTGACATTATAGAAGAAATTGAACTCCAGTGGTCTGATGAAAATCATTCCCCGCTTTCAGATTATGAATATTATGAAATAGACCTCTCCAATGTTGAGATTGCTGCTGAAAATGAAGTTGCATTTGAGACAGCAAATGTTTGCGATTCATTCCCTGGCGAAAATGCTCCAGCAAAGGTTTATGAAGACTATTCTGTAGAACTCAATGGCAACATAATTAAAATTGCAATGACCGACCTTGTTTTGCACAGAAACGCAAACAAAGAACCAGGCTACTGGACAGGTTTCACGGTTAATGTTCCGGAAGGCACAAAGTATCTTACATATGATAAAAATTTCGGACATGAATGGTATATCCCTCATACTATAACTCTTGAAGATGGTCAAACTTCAGAAAGTTTCTATTTTGATGTTATGGACGGTTATTACTACGGATTTGAAAGAACAATTACACTTCAGTTCTGCGATGAAAATAACAGACCGATTACACGTAGAATGACTTATGAAATTGATAATTCAGATGTTGAAATCACATATCCTGACGAATATACAATCAGCAAAGCAAACGTTGCGGATTTCGACAGTGATGAACCGGTTTATGAAGAATATGATGTTGCTTGCGAATGGAATACTATTGAGTTAAGTGCAACAAACCTTAAAGCACATACAAACGGAAATGGTGATGAAGGTCACTGGATTGGTTTCTCTGTAGAGGCTCCTGAAGGCGCTACTCATTATACTTATGACTTTGGTAATTCTTACGAGGACACTCCAGTTGCTCTTGAAGAAGGTGAAACAGCTGTTTCCTTCTACGTAAATGCTTCTGCTCCATACGCAAAGGATTGGCTTGAAATCCGTTGGTATTGTGATGAAACAGATCCTGAAAGCTATCCATATGCTTATTATTATTCTTTCTATCGTATAGACATCACAAATGTTGACCTTGCAGATGATGTGGCTGTTACAGTAACTGCTGCAAACATAGTTAATCAGAATGCTCCGGAAACTGCTCCTTACACAGGAACACCTTCTGCAACTGTAGAAGACGGAACAATTAAACTTGAAGTAGAAGACCTTAAAACACACTTCAACGGTGCAGGCGAAATTGGCGCATGGGTAGGTGCATCAATTTCAAGACCCGCAGGTGCTGAATATGTAAAATATGTATTTGAAAATGAGTACTATGCATGGTGGGGAGAGGCTGAATATGTTTCTGCTGATGAAGTTGCAGACGCTGATTCAATCTCATTCTATGCAGATGCATATGATGTATATCCAAAAGATACAATCATGATTCAGTGGTTTGATGAAAATGAGGTTGCAATTACAAACCTCCTCACATATACATTAGACCTTTCAGACGTTGACTATTTGGTTGAAGACGAAGCAGAGCTTTCAATTGAAAAAGCAAACATTGTTGATCAGGCTGATCCTGAAGTTGATCCTTTCTTTGGCGAATACGATGCAGTTCTTGATGAAGATACTATCAAGCTTAGCGCTGATTTCATTAAAGAACATGAGAATGGCGAAGGAAACTATGGTGCATGGATTGGCTTTAAGGCATCAGTTGAAGGTGCAAAATATCTCAAGTATGTATTTGAGAACGATGATTGGTACAATGATTGGGCTTGGGATGAAATCTCACGTGTAGTTGAAATTTTAGGTTCTGAATCATTCTATGTAAATGCAAGTGATTATAATGGTAAAAACATGGTGATGCTTCAGTGGTTTGACGAAAACGGAAATGCACTCACAAATGTAAATACTTATAAAATTGATATTGAGAAAGTAACAATTGAAGATTGGTTCCCTGTTCTCTTCAGCAATATCGAACTTACAGGTAGCGATGCTCGTTTCTATGAACTCGAAGATGACGAATTTGAAAATTGGGTATCTACTGAAGATTATGTTTATGTTCTTACATCTGCAGGAGCTAACGGCTCTGTTGCATTGACAGTAAACGGAGAAGACGAAAGCAACGGCGGTAATGTATTCTATAGAGATGAAAATAAAACAGTTACTCTTACCGCAACACCAAATAGCGGATATGTGTTCAATGGCTGGTATGATATAAGAACTGGTAATAATGTAAGCAATACTGCTTCTTATAAAATTGCACTTGATGCTTGTTATGAGCTTGAAGCAAAATTTAAAACCTCTTCGTCCGGTAGACCAAGCAGTAGTGGTGGTGGCATTGGTATTTCTATTGCAAAACCCGTTGCAAATGTTCCTGCCGGTGAAGTAGAAGCAGGAACAAAGGTAGAACTTTCTACAAAGACAGAAGATGCAGTGATTTATTACACTGTTGACGGAACTACACCTTCTGCTGAGTCTATATTGTACAGCGGTGCTATTACTATTAATGAAGATACTACCATTAAGGCTATTGCTATTAAAGGAAAAACAAAGAGCTCTGTTTTAACAGTTAAATACACAGTTAAGAAAGTTGCAGAAGGAGAGAAACCTGGTGTAACAGCACCTGTATTTACAGATATTACAAATTATGCTTGGGCAAATGAAGCTATCGTTGCATTAGCAGAAAAAGGTATCATCAAGGGTGTTTCTGATACAGAATTTGCTCCTGCAAATGACATCAAGAGAGCAGACTTTATGCTTCTTCTTGTTAGAATGTTAGACCTTAAGGCAGATGTAACAAGCAATTTCGATGATATTTCTGCGGATAAGTATTATTATGAAGGCGTAGGCATAGCAAAAGCACTTGGATTAACAACAGGTGTTGGCGATAACAAATTCAACCCTGAAGCAAGCATAACAAGACAGGATATGTTTGTTCTTGCATACAGAATTTTACAGATGCAGAATGCAGGTCTTGTTGATGCTGACGAAAGTGCAATCAATACATTTGATGACTACTCAAAAATTGCTGATTATGCAAAAGAAGGTCTCTCATCTCTTGTTAAGAACAATCTTGTAAAAGGTTCTGATAACAAAATAAATCCTGTTGGAAATGCTACAAGAGCAGAAACTGCAGTATTTATTTACAGACTTTATAATTTATTGAACAAGTAATTTTAAAACGGCGGTGTTGTGACTAATCGCAACACCGCCTATTTAACTCTATAGAAAGGAAGGCTTATTCGCGATGAAAAGATTGACAAGTAGGCTACTTGCTTGCCGACCCAATGCTTCGCATTCGGGACCCGTCGGCGACCTTTTCCCTATAAAACAGTTCGCAGGACTGTTTTATTTAACGCTGAAAGCCATCTTAGGGTTCAAGTCCCCACCTTAAAAACAAAAAAGAGAATGTGAAAATACATTCTCTTTTTTGTGGTGCGGATGAAGGGACTTGAACCCCCACGTCGAAGACACTAGATCCTAAGTC